>CAZPZE010000288.1:0-14739 GCA_964590625.1 uncultured Solibacteraceae bacterium | reverse complement strand
AGGCTGCCTGATCCTTAAAGCCGGGCGCGGGCGGCAGCCAGACCGCGAATACGCCGATAGCGGCCATAATGCCGCTCGCGAGAAAGCCGATCCAGATGGCGCGGCGGCCTGCGCCGTAGCCGTAGACTTCGGTGAAAACGTCGCCGAAAATATAGGTGATCGGGAAAAGCATCTGCGCGGCGCTCACCGTCAGCGGACCGATCCGGTCTGAAAGCACCGGCACGTAAAAAGCCACCGGTTTCGGCGCAATCAGATTCGAAACGATCAGAACCACCACGAAGATGTTGATCAGAAGGTCGAGATATCGGTATTGTCTGCCCGCCGGAGCGCTCATCGCGATAAGCTCAAACATAACAGTATGCAACCGCTGATGTTCGACTGGCATGTCCTTCGGCTTGCTCTCGAAAGAATTGCGATCGCATGGCTTCTCGTCCTGCCCACAGGCTTCTGGAGCGAGCGCCAGGGCAATGCCGTCGGGATCCGGACATTTCCCCTCGTCTCCATGGCAAGCTGCGGATTCCTGCTTCTGCTGCAGAGCAACACCGCCGACAGTTCCCGCGTGCTCCAGGGCCTTGTGACCGGCATCGGCTTCGTGGGCGGCGGCGCCATCGTGCGCCGTGGCGTCAACGTAGAGGGCACTGCAACCGCCGCCAGCATCTGGGCCGCGGGCGCGATCGGCTCGGCGGTGGCTCTGGGCCGCATCGAGTTCGCCCTGGTGCTGGCCCTGATGGACGTTTTCACGATGGTGGCGCTCGTCCCCATCCGGCGATTTATCATTCGTCGCAGGGACGGACACCGATAATGCCCATCGACCGCTCCGCTCACATCGCCCACACCGCCCACGTTCACCCCGATGTCGTTATCGGCCCGCGCACTCGCATCGGAGAATTCTGCATCATCGAGCAGGATGTCGAAATCGGCGCCGACTGCCTGATCGAGCCCTACTGCTGCGTGAAGCGCTGGACGACGCTCGGCGACGGCAACGAAATTTCCGCCGGAACCGTGCTTGGCACCGATCCGCTCGATAAGAATTTCACCGGCGAGCGCAGCTATCTGAGGATCGGCAGCGGCAACAAAATCCGGGAGCACTACACGATCTCGCGCGGCACAAAGCCCGAATCGGCCACCACCATCGGCGACGGCAACTACATCATGACCAGCGGCCACGTGGCGCATAATTGCGTCATCGGCAGCAATATCGTGATCGCCAGTTGCGCGCTGGTCGCCGGCTACGTCGAAATCGAAGACCAGGCCTTCATCTCGGGCGGCGTCGTCATCCACCAGTATTCGAAAATCGGACGCCTCGCCATGGTCGCCGGCAATGTCCGGGTGAATCTCGATCTGCCGCCGTTTTTCACGTACGCCGGCCACGACGCGCGGCCTGTGGGACTGAACGCAGTCGGATTAAAGCGCGCCGGCTTCACGCTGGAGCAAGTGCGGTCGATCAAGAATGCCTACCGGCTTCTCTACCGCTCTGGCCTGCGCCTCGAAGACGCTCTCACCCGCATCGAAAACGAGGTGGATGACGACAACGCCCGCCATCTGGTCAGGTTCGTCAGAAGCAGCGAGCGGGGCATCTGCCGCGAAGCGCGCCGCGTTCCCGATTAGAGCGCCCGATTAGAGCAGCGCGATCAGAACTGAACTTTCGGCGCGTTGCGCGAAGTCGCATCCGTCTTGAAGTACGCGTCCTCGCGCTGGAAGCCCGACATGCTGGCCACAATATTCGCGGGGAAAGTCACCAGATCCGAGTTGTACTGCTGCACGGATTCGTTATAAACCCGCCGCGCCTGCAGGATGCGGTTTTCCGTTCCTTCGAGCGAGTACTGCAGTTGCTTGAAGTTCTCGTTCGCCTTCAGGTTCGGATAATTCTCCACCACCACCATCAGCCGGCTGAGCGCGCTCGAAACCTGATTGTTCGCGTCGATCCTTTCCGCCGGAGTCTTCGCCCCCATCATGGCGGCGCGCGCGTTCGCCAGCGCTTCCATCACGCCGGTTTCTTCCTTGGCGTAACCCTTCACCGTCTCCACCAGATTGGGAATCAGATCGGCCCGGCGCTGCAGATCCGCATCCACCTGGCTCCACTGCGCGGAGATCGCTTCTTTTTCCGTGGCCAGCTTGTTGCGGGTCTGCACGAACTGGCATCCGCCCAGCACAACCGCCAAACCCACCGCCACCAAAACAATCATTCCCGTCTTCATGCGAAGCACTCCTATTTGGCGAGGACGTCGACTGCGTCGATCACCTTTTCAATCTGAATGATATAACGGCTAAAAAGGGGTTCCGGTTCGATTTCCTTCGGTTTAATGGTTCCCTCGCGCTGCCCCAGAAGCTGCAGAAATGGTTCCGTTTCAATGCCGAAGCGGGAACCGGAGGCCTCCACGATCTCGCGCTTTCTGGCCGGCGCTGCCGTGCCGCTCAGCAGCAGCGCATGCCGGAACAGCACGCAGAAAGTCGAAACCGAATCGAGCAGCAGCCCCCGCAGCGCGTCTTTGTCGGAGAGCATTCCCCCGCCCTTCTGCCGCAGCCGCAGCAGCTTCGTACGAAGCTGGCATTCCACCTGCGCCCGGTAAAACGAGCGGTCGATCTCCAGCGATTCCACCAGATTCGGCCCATAGAGAATCCGGTGATTCTCGCGGATATCCTGGAATTCGATCGGGAAGCAGTCGGTCGATGTCTCCACTTCATGCGCGGTCAGCAGCAGCGGCGCCGGATTCCCCTGCTCTCTCCACCACCGGAATACCGGTTCGGCGGCGCGCAGCTCGGCTGGCGTGATCCTCGTCAGGATGCAGAGCACGTTGTAATCGGAAAAGCGTTCATGATGGTCGCCCGAAGCCGCCGATCCATACAGCACGATCGACACGAGATTCACGTCGAGCGCCTTGCGCAGTTTTTCGACAATCTGGTCCAGAGGATTTGCCATGTGAACTCCCTTATCGTACCGGCGGTATCGCCATCCGCGGCGCTACCAGCCGCTCGACGCCCCGCCTCCGCCTGAATTCCCACCGCCGAAACCGCCGAAGCCGCCACCACCTCCGCCGCCTCCGTCATACCCGCCGAAGCCACCGCCGTCACGCCCGCCGCGGCGGCCGCTGTTCAGAAGAGTGCCGAGAATCATTCCGGTCAGAAAATCGCCCCCCCCGCCTCCGCGATAATAGCCGCCTCCGCCTCCACCGGCCCGTCGAATGAACGCGATCAACAGGATAATCCCGAAAATAATCAGCGGCCACGGAATCGAATCCGGTGAAACGCGCCGCGGCGGCTGGTAAGAAGCAGGCGGCGGAATCGTCACGCCCTGATCTTTCGCAATCGCCTCTCCCAGCCGCACGGCTGCCTGAATCATGGCCGGGCCGTAATGCCCCTGCCGCAGTTGCGGACGCATGTCGTCCAGCAGCATGCCGGACATGTTGTCGGGAACAGCGCCACCCAGCCCGAACCCCACCTCCAGCCGCGACCGCCGGTCCTGGATCGAGAGCAGGAGCATCGCTCCGTTGTCTTTTTTCTTTTGACCCACGCCCCAGGCTTTGAAGAGGTCAATGGTGACGTCTTCGATGGGCTGGCCCTGCAGGGAAGGAATGGTGACAAACGCGAGCTGGGCGCCCGTAGCCTTCTCGACCCGTCCGGCGTAGTCCTCAAGCTGCGCGCGGCTCTGTGCGTCGATAACGCCGGCGTAGTCGCTGACGTAACCCTGGGGTTTAAGGGACTTCCAGTCGGTAAAAGCCAAAGCCGGAACGATGCAGAGGGCAATCGTCCCGGCGAGGCGGAAAATGCGGGGCATGAACACTAAATAGTGTAACGGCCCGCGATATGTAATTGTTCAGCCAGTCGCTCAGCCACGCTTCGAAGCGAACCGCTTAAACCCGAGCGAGCCCAGCAGGCAGAGCAGGCCGCTGCCGATCATTACGATCGTTCCCGGCTCCGGAACCCCGAACGAGCCACCGCCGCCCGGCGTAATCGCGAAGACGAACGGCTGGGGCGCCGTGGTGCTGGTCGGGTTGGAAGCCGGGTCGTACGATTCCAGATAAACCGTATTGCTGAAATCGAAGCCCGTGAACCCGACCGCTACTTCACTCGCCAGCGCGCTCTCGTAATTGTTGTAGTCGGTGAGTTCGCTCCCCGTCAGCGCCTGAGTCGTACCGAAGACATTCCAGATCGCGTACTGCAGAGCGACTTCCTGAGACGTGTTCGAATAAGTCTGGGCAGAAAGCCAGCCAATCGCCTGATAACCCACAGTGGAGTTATAGGAGAAGCTGTTCACGTTCGCCGTGGCGCCCACGAACATACCGCCCGTGACAACGTCAGTCAGCGAGTATTCATACGCCTGCCATGACTCCGATGGCGAAACCGAGTTCAGTTCGTCGTAGCAGGTGACCACCTGAACGACCGGTCCGCTGCCGTCGTCGATGGTGATTTCGTACGGGGTCACATAGTGCCCGTACGGATCCGGCACGCCCGGACCATACGTCCCGTCAAAAGTTACTGTCACCGGGACAGGTGTTGCTGACGCCGCCCCCGCGAGCGCCAGCACGAAAGCTAAACTAACAATTGTCGGTCTAATTTAGGTGCCCTCCTCCGTAAGTCACAAGTGTACAGTAGATTTACCTAAAAGTCGTAAACTTAAGTTGTATTACCAAAAAAGGGGTACTACCGAACGACAGCTGAACCGTCAGTACGCAAGTACCAAGGTCTCACTTGCGGAATATACGAGGCACAAATTCACCCAACGCCCACCGCCAGACGGGCCAGACATGGCCCCCGTCCCGGTCCGCGTAAATGTGCCGGATTCCCAGTTTCGTCAGCTCTCCGTCCAGCGCCTTCGCCCCCTGATCCAGCGGATCCCGAGCCCGGCCCCGATCCAGATCACCGGAAATTTGGCCGTCGTCCCCTTCGCGTCGGCCGCGAGCTGCGGGTACTTCGTCGCAAAATTTGCTCCGATCTGCGCCGCGCTGAACATCCCGGCGCTGCTGAACAGTTCCGGATGCTTGAACGCGATGTTGTACGTCGCCGCGCCCCCGGCGGAAAGTCCCGCCATCGCCCGGTTCTGCCGCCCAGGCGCCACCCGGTAGTTCGCGTCGATAAACGGAATCAGCTCCTTCAGGATGTAATCTTCGAACAACGTATTATTCGCCCCGCGGCCCCCGTTGCCCGCCGCCGGCGCATTGCTCCCGTTGAACGGCATCACCACGATCATCGGAACCGCCTTCTTATCGGCGATCAGGTTGTCCAGAATCAGATTCGCCGCGCCCGCCGTTCCCCACGCCAGCGCCGTATCGCCCGCGCCGTGCACGAGATAAAGCACCGGATATTTCGCTTTCCCCGTCTGATATCCGGCCGGCAAATAAACCAGGAACTCATGAGTATCGCCGTAAACGGTGGAATGCTGCGTATTCCAGTCCATGCTGCCGTGCGGAACGTTGTCACGCATGCCCCACACCGGAACCGGATCTCCCGGCACCTCCACCAGGCTTCCTGAGGTTCGTACGCGCAGCTTGATTCGCGGATTCACCGGATCGGCCATGTTGACGCCGTCCATTGTGAACGAGTAGAGATGCACGGTAGCCTCGAGCGGCGGCGTGGTCACGCTCCACACCCCGGAGGCGTCTTTCGTCATCGGCACAGTTCCGCCAGTGGAAGAAGAAAGCGTCGCCAGCCAGTCGCCAGTCAACGTCACGACGGATGCCTTCGGCGCGCGCAGACGAAACGTCACGGTGCGATCCGGATGCACTTCGGGCGAGACGAGATTATCCTGCGGTCCCCTTCCGCCGGATGCGCCGCGCCCCTGCGCGACAAGAATCTGAGCCGGGATGAGCACCCCGGCAATCGCAAAAATCCAGAACCGTTTCATAGGACAGGAAGGCCCCCCTCGGCGCCTCCAAGTCAGCATATACCGGAAGCCCCCGGCGAAGCGGCTCTTTGCCCCAAAAAACAAAACGCGGCGTCGCGCGCCAGTCGAAGTGGCGCACCACGCCGCGTTTGCCGGAGCCGGCAGTCAGCGGTCTATCTCTGGCAGCCGCTATCTGCCAAAGTGCCGCCACCCGCCGCCGATGACTACGCGCGGACCAACCACAACCGGAGGAGCCACAATCGGCCGCGAGTAGTAGGGAGCGTAATACGGAGCGCCGTAATAATACGGGTCGTAGTAGTACGGATCGTAGTACGAATACGCGGGACCATATCCCAAACCAATGCCAACGCTGAATCCGGGCCGGTAACCGTACCCGTAGGAACGGCCACTATAGTACCGGCCGCCGGTGTAAACCCGCCCGCCCATGAATCCTCCATGGAACGACGAGCCGCCTCGAATGAAGCCTCCACCGCGCTCGACGCCCCGGCCGCCCCGGCCCGCGGCGAAAGTCATCGATGCCGTAAGTAGCAAACTGAGCAGAGCAATTTTTAAGCTGCGCATCAAACCCTCTTTTGGAAAACTGCCGGAAATCAACCGGCGAACACGGAAGCCAATGCATCCGGCGCGCCAGTTGTTAAGCGCCTGATTTTGAACGGTATCCGCTGAGAGTCCACATTCGCGCCCCGGCCGGAAACCACCAGATTGGCTCGGGTCGGCCAATTTGACCCAGCCCGTAATATTCATGAACGCGTGCATGCCGAACACTGTTAGAATGAAGAACGCATCGTGACAAGCAGGCCGATCCCATCACCGTTACCGGTGGAGTTCAGCGAGCCCTCGCTTGAGCGGCTTCGCCTGAAGCTGCGCTATAAGGTCCTGTACCACGTCGGACATCAGTGTCCAGACGTGGACGATATTGTCCAGGAAACGCTCACCCGTTTCGTTCGCGCTGGCCGTCAGAGCCAGATTCGAAACAACGCCGAAGAGTTCGGTGCTTTCGTGAACGGCGTCTGCCGGAACGTCATCCTCGAATACCGCCGGCGCGTCCGGCGCGAGCCCCTGGCAGACCCGGAGATTCCGATCAAAGACACCGGCGTCCGCCCGGATGCCGAAATCTTCGAAATGCGCCAGGCGATCGATCAGGGCCTTGCCGAACTGGCGGAACGCGATCAGCGCATTCTTCGCAGCCTCTACCTCGAAGGTCGTGAAAAGGAAGACATCTGCCGCGAATGGGGCATGACCGATGCCCAATTCCGGGTGGTCCTTTTCCGCGCCAAAGAGCGCTTCCGTCGAGCGTATCCCAATGGTTAGCAGGGATTTAGAAGTACCGGTACTGTAACAATTACGTGTAACGAACCGCCCCACAACTTGCACTATATGTGCAGGACGCATTTGCGGGCGGATTAGGGAGATATGACCTGCGCGAAAGATCCATTGAAGCGGGAGCAGATTATCGCCAGATACCTGGCGCGCTCCCTCGACGCCGACGCCGTGGAAGAAGTCGAGGCCCACTACCTCGGCTGCGACGAATGCTTTGACGAGTTGCGCATTGCGGAGCGTATGGTCGCCGAACTCCGCACTTCAAATCTCGCGTGGAAGCAGAACGGCAATGTTTCCATACTTCAGTTTCGCCACAACGCGGAACTCACACAGTCGGCTCGTGAACTCGATCAGTTGCGCCGCGAAGTGCTCGAACAGAGCGATACCCGCGTGATTGTGGATCTCGGCCGCATCACCCGCATCGACAGCGCCGGCCTCGGTCAGCTCATGGGATGCTACACACACCTCGTGCGCAATGCCGGGTCAATGAAGATTGTGAATGCGCGCCCCGAAGTTCGCCGGATCCTGGACATGACCGGCATCAGCACGCTCCTGCCGCACTACAACGACGAGCATGACGCGATGCGCAGTTTCGAAGACTCAACCCCGAAAGCCTGACGCCCGCCTGCAACCTTCAGGCGGCGCCGCGGAATGACTTCCGCGCCGCGCCGCAGCTCTGCTCGACAGCTTCCTTCGCGGATTCCATCGAAACGAAATTCCCCAGGCAAAGAAATCCATCGCCTGTTTCATTACTGTGCGTGGCATCGTAAGCATGCCAGCGCATCCCCATCTTGACAATATGCCCCAGGTGGCGTTCACCGTCCGCAAGTGCGCAGATATGCGCCGAAGTCCGCCACGCCGGAGCCCCGGCAATGTGCTGCCGCTCAATCATCCAGTTGTTCTCTTTTCTCCGCCGATACGGCGCCGGCCCCGGGGTGTTAATCCCTTTGGTCCTGATGATTTACAAACGCCGTGTCCTGAAGATAGCCCATTGGAATAGGCCTGGCAAGGCTATCGGTACCAAGCCCGAAAGTTAACTTTTGATAATCAGGAACGCCTGATGCAAAAAGGCCAGCCGCAGGAGAAATCCGCCCCTCACGGCTGGCCTTTCGAACGCAGTTTCTGCGTTTCCTGCTGGTGTCCTTGAAATGACCGGACACGCGACTTCAGACAAGGTTCAGGCGGTCAACGCGACTGAAGTCGCGTGTCCGGTTTCTTTAGCCCACTAGTTCTTCGTCATCTGGAAGCCGCTCACTTCGACTTCCGTGTTGTGGGCGAAGCGCAGCCCATAGACGCCGTCGAGCGACTTCAGCTTGCCATCTCCCACCAGTTCGGATTTGTCGTAGCTGGCGACCGTCGTCCCGTTGATGATGCACGATGCCTTTCCGCCCTTCACGGAAATCGCAATCTCCTGGGACACCGGTTGGCCGACGCCGGCAGCCTTGTGCACCGCCGCGTTCGAACCGCCCGCCCTGCCGTTCATCTGGAACGGCGCCGGCCCGAATCCGCGCACGATGAAGTTGCCGTTGCCGTATGCCGCGCAATAAAGCTCCGTCTGATTCGGCGTTCCCATATCGTTGCCCGCCACCACGATTCCGTACGGATGCGGATGCGTGTTGAGGTTCATGTATTTCGGTTCGTTGAAGGTGGCCTTCACGGTGTAATCGCCGGACGCTTTGTCCGCCGCATTCCAGTACGTGATGGCGGGGCCGGTCGTGATCTTGAAAGTATTCCCTTCCTTCACGAATTTGGCGTTATTCACCGTCATGCCCTTCGCCTCTTCACTGGCGTCGACCTTGCCGGTCCACCCCGGCGCATTCTCGATGCCGCCGCCCGCAATCGCGCGCGAACTTTCGCCCGCGGCGGGCGCCTTTCCGGCGGGCGCCTGAGCGAAAAGTGCAAACGAAGCGGCGGCCGTGAGAGCGGTGATAACAAGTGCGGAAGCGTGAACGTTACGCATAAAGTTTCCTTTCATGGGAAAAATCGAATGATCCAAAAAGAGTAATCAAAGACAAGTATATTCGTTTCTCCGATGACATGTGTGCCGGCAATTCCTGTAACCTCGTAATGTGCGCCTCCGCCTAACCGCTCAGAACAGGGCGCGTCCAACGGGAGATGAACCGGAGTTTGCCATGACGCTCATCCGCTGCTGCGCTGCTTCGCTGTTGCTGGCCGCGGCTCTCACCGCGCAGGTCAGAGGACGCGGCGGCGTGGGCGGAATGCTCGGACCCATGGCTCCCGGCGGCCAGCAGAACGGACCACCGCCCGCAACGGATTGCGCCGCGAGCGGCATCGTTGTCAACGCCGTCTCCGGCGCGCCGATTCCCCGCGCCATGATTCAGGGCAACGGCAGCGGCGGGACCGCATCGGATGCGAAGGGCGAATGGAGCATCACGAATCAGCGCTGCGGCCGTTGGGTTCCCGGCGCTACGCGTCCCGGATTCTTCAATGCGAATCCCGGCCTCGGGGGTGTCGGCCCTCAAAAACCAGTTGAACTGGTTTCCGGCTCGCCCGTCACTGGCGTGAAAATCGCGCTCATGCCCGAAGCAATCGTCTCCGGTACCGTTCTCAACTCCGATGGCGACCCCGTTGCCGAAGCTCAGATCATGCTCATGCGCTCCGCTGTCGTGAACGGATATCGCGTCCTTACAGGCGGGCAGCGCGGCAATACCGACCAGCAGGGCAACTTCCGGCTCGATCATCTGGAGCCCGGCCGGTTCATTGTCTGCGCCGGTTCCACCCAGCAAGTCTTTCCGGTCGGCGGCGGCACGCCGCTCGTCTATCCGGAAGAGTGCTATCCCGGTCCGCCGAACCAGGGACCATCCGTCGCGATGCCGATCGATCCGGGAAAAGAAGCGCGAATTTCCCTCACACTCCGCGCCCAGCCCGCCCTGCATATTCGCGGAGTCCTTCAGGGTGCACCCAGCGGACGAGGCACGTCGGTCACTCTCCTCAGAACGGCGGTCGATCAGCCAAAGCCCGGAGTCGGTTATCCCGGAATGATGACGATGAGCAGCGCTCGCCCCGCTCAGGTACAACCTGACGGCACATTCGATATCACCAACGTCACGCCAGGAACTTACATCGCGACCGCGCGCGTTGCCGGCCCGGGAAGAGGAATGGCGGCCCCTACCGCAAGTGCCCGGATCACAGTCGGAAGTTCGGACGTGAACGGTGTTCAGCTCACCATCCAGTCACCCGTTGCCGTGAATGGAACGGTTCGCTACGATCTGGCTGACGGCCCGCCGCCCCCTGCCCAGGCGCCGGATCAGCCCGCGTTTCAGGGGCGCGGGCCTGCGGCTGGCCCCGGAGCCGTCGTTAATCTCACGCCCGCGGAACCTGGTCTCGGCGGGCCGGGACAGGCGAGATGGGATGACAGCCACACCGCGTTCAACTGGCAGGATGTTCCGCCGGGCAGCTACAACCTGAATGCGGGAGTCGTGGGGATCCCAGGCGCCTACGTCCGATCCGCAACTCTGCGCGGGCAGGACGTTCTCAACCAGCCTCTATCGATCGAAGGTCCCACCGGCCCCATCGAAGTCGTAGTCAGCGATGATTCGGGAACCTTCCAGGCAAACGTGACCGACGCGGATGGACATCCCGCCGCGGGCTCGGTCGTGCTGAAGCCTGCTTCCGGCCGCACCTTCACCGGCCGCGCGGGCGATGACGGCGTCGCGACGCTGCAAAGCATCCCCAGCGGCGATTACTCCGCATGGGCGTTCGACAATCTCTCCGATGTTCCCTGGAACGAAGACGACTGGATGGCGCAGCATGCGGGCGCACCAGTCCACGTCACCATCTCCAAAACCAGCTCCGCGCCCGTAACGCTCAAACGAATCACCGCGCCGGCGCAGTAGCACCGGCGCGGGGCTTCCCTTTTACCAGCGGAAGCCGAACGTCACAGGAATGAAGTTCGTGAAGAAGCGGTTGTTGTCGAACACGTGTTCATAACGCGCTTCGGCGTACAGCTTGCCGTGCCAGGGTGCGCCAAATGCCAGCCCCAGGCCCGCGTCAAAACCCGGCTTGATCACCGAATAGTTCGACCGCAGCATTTGCGTATAAGCCGGCGCAAATGACCGGCGGA
This sequence comes from uncultured Solibacteraceae bacterium, assembly GCA_964590625.1. Taxonomy (GTDB): domain Bacteria; phylum Acidobacteriota; class Terriglobia; order Bryobacterales; family Bryobacteraceae; genus BOG-234. Next base: position 3,493 of record CAZPZE010000288.1, on the reverse strand, counting down.
ACATACCGCCGCCGCCCGTCACATAAAAGTCCGCGTGCGTGCCTCGGCCGAGATGATAGACCGGATCGAGCGTCGCAGACAACACGCTCATGCGGCCGCCGGATACCGAAAGAAATCCCGGCACATTGGTCGAAGTTCCCATGAATTGCTCGCTGAGGTTAATCAGCGCGCTGACATGCGAATTGAAGTTCACGCCGGCGCCTCCGCTCATATTCCACCCGAGGTCCAGGTCTTTCCCGGAATGGCCAACGGGCGTTGTAAAGCCTGCGCCAACCTGCATCGTGAACTTCGATACGCCTTCCTGGGCGCTGAGGCCCGCCGCGCAAACCGCCGCGATCCCGATAACAAAAAAAGAACGCAACATATGAGTCTGAAACTCTCCTCTCTCTTAACAGAAAACCGGCGAAAATGCCGTCACCATTGACCCGATCTTTCTGCCCGGAAACGGTGCAAGCGATCTTCCAAAGAATTTCGCCGGAACGGCGTTTCAGTAAGAGAAATCACCATAGGTGGTATAAAGCGGGTGAGATCTCTCGTGGGACAGGAATTGCTTCGGCATGCCTGTGGCTTCTGAATCCATCGTCCGGTTCTGTGCCGAACAAAGCACAGGCTTTCTTCGCTCGCTGATGCTCGAAACCGGCCACGCCATGAGATCCGGCGGCATTGAAGCAGTGCACGATCTGCGCGTATCCATACGCAGATTCCGGCAGGTTTTGAAGGTTTTCAAACCCTGGATCCCGCGGGAAGAGTCGCGGCTTCTGCGCAGTGAGATGAAGGACATCATGGCGCATGCGGGTGATGTGCGGGATCGCGACATCGCCATCGCGCTTTTACGGAAAATTCACGCACCCGGAAATCGGCGCATCGCCGCAGAAATCCATGAAAAACGCGGCGCCTCCGCGCATGCGCTCCAGGCATGTCTCCGGGACTTCCGCCGCCGGGGCTCGCCCGCTGCATGGCGACGCGCCCTCAAACTCCAGAAGGCCGCGGACCCGCCGCCCGCGAAGGATGCCGCAGGCCGCATTCTTCCCCGCATGCTGAAGGATTACCTCCGCCACGGCGCACGCGCGGCGCGGCAGGAGGCGTCACCGAAACAACTGCACCGCTTCCGCATCGCCACCAAGGAAATCCGCTACACGCTCGATCTCTTCGCTCCGCTCTACGGCGATGCCATCGTCGAACTCGCCGGGAAGCTTCGGAAAATCCAGAATCATCTCGGCGCGATCCACGACTGCGCCGCCACAGCAGCCCTGATCGAAGACACCAAAATCGCCGGACAGAAGGAAATTCTGAGCGCCATCGACAAGCGGCGCAAAGAAAAAACCGATCGCTTTCTGCGCGATTACCACCGCGAATTCGAGGACGAGGACACCATCCGGAAGTGGAAGAAAGCCCTGCGGCATCCCTGATCGCTGCGAACGCCAGGCCACCTGCTGTAATGACAGTTCATGCCTGAATCGCTGCGGCCGGCCGGAAGCTTTGACGAATGGGACCGTGTGGAAGGAACACCGGGACCCATGGGCGTCGCCTGGATCCCCGCTCTCGAAGCCTGGAATTTTGCCCTCTATTCGCGGCGCGCCACCGCCGTGTGGCTCCTGCTCTATTCCGAAGACGATCCCGTGCATCCGGTGTTCGAGCAGCGGCTTGAGCCGCGCATCAACAAGTCCGGACGCATCTGGCATTGCTGGGTTCCGGCGAGCAAAGCGCCTCGCGCGGCGTACTACGGCTATCGCGTCGACGGCCCGCACGATGAAGGCCACGGCTTTCGCTTCGATCCGGAAAAAATTCTCCTCGATCCTTTCGCGCCTGGCGTTTACTTCCCACCGCAGTTCAGCCGCTCTGCCGCCGCGCGCCGTGGCCCGAATGACGGCCGCGCCCCTCTGGGCGTGTTGCCGCGCGGCGAAATCGATGGAGGCCCGCGCGCCGAACGCCCCATGCGCGCCGCTCACGATCTGATCATCTATGAGCTGCACGTCAGGGGGTACACCGCCCGCGCCAACTCCGGCGTCAGCGCGGCAAAGCGTGGAACCTACGCGGGACTGATCGAAAAAATCCCCTATATTCGCGATCTCGGCGTCACTGCCGTGGAGCTCATGCCCGTCCATCAGGGCGATCCCCAGGAGGGCAGCTTCTGGGGCTACATGCCGCTCAACTTCTTCTCGCCCGAACGCAACTACGCCGCCGCGAAGACCAGCGCGGGCGCAACTGCCGAATTCCGCGAGATGGTGGACGCCTTCCATGGCGCCGGTATCGCGATCTGGCTCGACGTGGTTTACAACCACACCAGCGAAGCCGGCGCCGATGGCCCGCTCTACAGCTATAGTGGCATCGATAACCCCTCTTACTACCTCCTCAACGCCGACCGCACCGCCTACCGCAATGACACCGGCTGCGGCAACACGCTGCGCTGCGACCACCCCGTGGTGCGTTCGCTGATTCTCGACAGCCTGCTCTACTGGATCGAGACCATGCGTGTCGATGGCTTCCGCTTCGATCTCGCCTCCGTCTTCACACGCCGCTCGGACGGCTCGCTCGATCTCGAATATCCGTCGCTCATCTCCGATATCAGCTTCCTCGCCTCGCGCCACGGCGTCCGCATGACGGCCGAAGCATGGGACATCGAAAGCTACCTGCTCGGCCGCGCGTTTCCGGGCCTCAACTGGCGTCAGTGGAACGGCAAATATCGTGACGATCTGCGCGATTTCGTCCGCGGCGTCCCCGGCCGCGTGGGCGCGCTGATGCAGCGCGTCTATGGCAGCGACGATCTGTTTCCCGACAACACCGCCGACTCCTACCGCCCCTTCCAGAGCGTCAATTTCATCACCGCGCACGACGGCTTCACACTTTACGACCTGGTCTCTTACAACCAGAAGCACAACGAGGCCAACGGCAACAACAACGTCGATGGCAGCGACGATAACCGGAGCTGGAACTGCGGCTGGGAAGGCGACGATGGCGCGCCGCCCGAAGTGCTCGCACTCCGCCGCCGTCAGGCGCGCAATTTCATGTGCCTGCTGATGCTGAGCAACGGCACTCCCATGTTTTGCGCGGGCGACGAATTCCTTGCTACGCACCGCGGAAACAACAACGCCTACAACCAGGACAACGAGATCAACTACATCGACTGGGATCTGCTCAAAACCAATCGCGACTTCTTCCGCTTCGTGAAAGGCATGATCGCTTTCCGTCGCGAGCACCGTTCCATCGCCCGCAGCCAGTTCTGGCGCGAAGACATTTCCTGGTACGGCGCCGGCAGAGCCGTGGATCTTTCCCCTGCCGGCCAAACACTGGCCTGGTGCCTGCGCGGCGCGAGCGAGTGCGATGTCGATATCTACGTGATGGTCAACGCCAGCACGAACGACGTAAGCTTCGAAATCCAGGAAGGCGCGCCCAGCCGCTGGCAGCTCGTGGCCGATACCGGTCTTCCCGCGCCGCACGATTATTACGAACCCGCCGACCGCCGCCGACTGCTCTCACCCGTCTATCGCGTGGG
>CAZPZE010000287.1:0-3550 GCA_964590625.1 uncultured Solibacteraceae bacterium | reverse complement strand
TCGTGGAACGGCTCGTCGGGCCTGGCCAGTTGTTGCAGGCAGGGGGAACACAGTGCTTCACGATCTCCGATACCAGCAAAGTCTGGGTGCTGGTGAACGTCTATCAAAGCGATGCCGGGAGCGTTCACATCGGCGACCCGGCGGACGTGGTCACCGATGCGTTCCCGAAAATCTTCCGCGGAAAGATCTCGTACATCGCGCCCACCATGGATCCGCAGACGCGAACTCTGCAGGAGCGCATCGAAACCGAAAATCCGAATCACGAGTTGAAGAAGGACATGTACGTGACGGCGACGGTAAACGCCGGAGCGACCACGAACGCCATCCTGGTACCGGATAAAGCCGTCCTGCGCGATACCGAGAATCTGCCGTTCGTCTACGTCACGACCGGCAACAATCAGTTCGCGCGGCGATCGGTCGTCATCGGCGATTCCACCAACGGCCAGACGCAGATCCGGAGCGGTCTGAACGAAGGCGAAAGCGTCGCGGCGGATGGCAGCCTGTTCCTCCAGTTCCGCAATTCGATGCAGCAGTAACGAAAGCCAGCCATGATCCATCGAATCGTCAAATTTGCCCTTGAACAGCGCTTCCTGATGATGGTGCTGGTGGTTGTACTGATCGTTGCCGGCACATTTTCGTTCATGAAGATGCCGGTGGATGCGTATCCGGACCTTTCGCCGCCCATGGTCGAATTCATCACGCAGTGGCCGGGGCATGCCGCCGAAGAAGTGGAGCGGCTGACCACGCTGCCTCTCGAGCTCGCGATGAACGGCACGCCGCGGATGCACGTGATGCGGTCCATCTCGCTTTATGGCCTCTCCGACGTCGTTCTGACTTTCGACGAAGGAACGGACGATTACTTCGCGCGTCAGGTTGCCTTCGAACGCATCGGCGACGCCTCTCTGCCCGATGGCATCACCCCCAGCATGGCGCCGCTGTTCAGCCCCAGCGGACTTGTCTACCGGTACGTGCTCGAAAGCCCGGACCGCACGCCGCAGGAGCTCCATACGTTCGAGGATTGGGTGGTGGAACGCGCCTATCGCAGCGTGCCGGGCGTTGCGGACGATTCCGGTTTCGGCGGACCCACCATGGAGTATCACGTCCTGCTCGATCCGGTGAAGCTCTACAACTTCCACATCCCGGTCGCGCAGGTGGTTTCGGCGCTTTCTTCGAACAACGCGAATACCGGCGGCGGCTTCTACTCGAAAGGCGGGCAGTTCAACTACGTGCGCGGTATCGGCCTGCTGCAGACGGTGGAGGATGTCGGCGAGGTGCCGGTGGCTTCCAACAACGGTGCGCCGGTGCGCATTCGGGACATCGGCCGCGTGGAGATCGGACATGCGCCGCGGCTCGGTATTTTCGGATTCCAGGACAACCCGGACGCGGTGGAAGGCGTGATCCTGATGCGTCGCGGCGAGCAGACCCAGAACGTGCTCAGAGGCGTTGAGCAGAAGACGGCGGAGCTGAACCGCTCCATTCTTCCGCCCGACGTGAAAGTCCGGCCCTACTACGACCGCAGCGACCTGGTGCGCGTGACTACCGACACGGTCGAAAACAATCTGCTGCGCGGCATGCTGCTCGTCCTCGTGGTGCTGATCTTTTTTCTCGGCAGCGTGCGCGCGGCGGTCATTGCCGCCCTCACGATTCCGCTTGCCCTGCTATTTGCGTTCGTCATCCTGAAGGCCCACGGCGATGCCGCCAACCTGCTTTCGATCGGCGCCATCGATTTCGGGATTATCATCGACGGCACCATCGTGATGGTGGAGAACATCTATCGCGAACTGGGCCTGCGCCATGGGCAGGAATACAAGCTCAAGGATGTCCTGCTGATTGCGGCCCATGATGTCGACCGGCCCATCTTCTACTCGGTGGCCGTGATCATCGCGGCGTATCTGCCGATCTACGCTCTCACCGGCCCCGCCGGACTGCTGTTCCGTCCGATGGCCAACACGATGGCGTTTGCCCTGCTGGGCGCGCTGATCCTGACGCTGACGATTGTGCCGGTGGTGGCGTCGTTCTGGTTTACAAAAGGCGTGAAGGACCGGCCCAATCCTGTGTTCGAATGGGTGCGCGGCATCTACAGGGTCATGCTGTCGGCCTGCCTGCGGGTTCCGTTGCTCACCGTGCTCGCCGGCGCGGCGATCTTCGCGGCTTCGGCCTTCCTGCTGATTCCGAATATCGGCGGCGAATTCCTGCCGCACCTCGATGAAGGCGCGCTCTGGGTTCGCGCCACTATGCCGTACACGATTTCGTTCGAAGATTCCGCCGCTTTCGCTCCGAAAGTGATGGCGATCCTTCGCCAGTATCCGCAGGTCACCGTGGTTGGATCTGAGCTTGGCCGTCCCGATGACGGCACCGATGCCACCGGCTTCTTCAACGACGAATTCTATGTTGGACTGCGACCATACAAAGACAAGACGTGGTCGCAGGGCTCCATTCACACCAAAGCCGATCTGATTGCCGACGTCAGCAAGAAGCTCGAAACGTTCCCCGGCGTGATTTTCAACTACACGCAGCCGGCGGAAGATGCCGTGGATGAAGCGCTCACCGGCCTGAAGAGCGCGCTCGCGGTGAAGATTTACGGCGACGATCTCAACGTGCTCGAATCGAAGGCTGTCGAGATCAAGCGCGTTCTCGATCATACGCCTGGCTTCGACGAGTTGACCGTTGTGCGGGAACTGGGGCAGCCGAGTCTGCTCATCACGCCGGACCGGGCGAAGATCGCGCGGTACGGCATCAACATCGATGACGTGGGCGCCGTGGTCAATGCCGCGATCGGCGGCGAGGCCGCTACTCAGGTACAACAGGGCGAAAAGCTGTTCGATCTCGTGGTTCGGATGGATCCGCAGTACCGCACCGGAGAGCGCGAGATCGGCAATCTGCTTGTGCCCGCGCCCGGCGGCCAGCAGATTCCGCTCTCCGAACTGGCGACGATCAAGCAATCGCTGGGCGCGTCGTTTATCTATCGCGAGAACAACTCGCGCTATATCGGGGTGCAGTTTTCCGTCAAAGGACGAGACCTCGAAGGCGTGATCCACGCGGGCCAGGCGGCGGTGAACAAAGCCGTCCAGCTGCCGCAGGGATACCGGCTCGACTGGGGCGGCGAATACAGCGAGTTGCTCGAAGCGAAATCGCAGTTCGCGGTGATAGGCCCGCTGGCGGTCGGCCTGATTTTCCTGCTGCTGTTCGCGCTTTACGGCAATTTCAAATTCCCGCTGATGATCGTGACGGGCGTCAGCCTCACGGCTCCGGTCGGCGCGCTGCTCGCGCTGCGGCTGACGCATACGCCGTTCAGCGTGTCGAGCGTGCTCGGACTTCTCGCGCTGATGGGCGTTTCGGTCGAAACCGCCGTGATTCTGGTGAGCTACATCAACAAGCTCCGGCTCGAAGGGATGAGCATTCATGACGCGACGCTCTCCGCCGCGCTGATGCGGCTGCGGCCCATCATGATGACCGCGCTCGTCGCCTGCCTGGGTCTGCTTCCGGCGGCGATGGCGACGGGCGTTGGCAGTGACACCCAGAAGCCGTTCGCGATTGTCGTGGTGGCCGG
>CAZPZE010000286.1:0-4941 GCA_964590625.1 uncultured Solibacteraceae bacterium | reverse complement strand
CAAGCGCCGCAGTGAACGCCAGATAGGCCAGCAGAATTTTATCGACAGCCCAAAGCCTTGCGATCACTTTGTCTACTCTAACGGAGCCATCCCGCCGTACGATACCAGGCGATGGACTTTTCAATGCCTTCGCGGAAATCTGTCGGTGCTTCGAACCCAAGTTCGCGCTTTACCGCATCCGTTTGGCACACCCAGCGCTCGCAAACCATCTCCCGCACTTTGTCGCGCGACAGGATGCCGGGCTTTCGAATGAGTCTGGCCCAGGTCTCGGAACACACACCGGCGGCGGCTGCGGCGGCGGAAGGAATCGTGATGATGCGGGGCGTGCGTCCCATCACCTGCGCGATGGCGGCAATCATTTCCGTGAATGAGACCGGTTTCGGGTGCGCCAGATAATACGTTTTGCCGCCGCCTGAGGGCGACATGGCTGCGAGAAGAATGCCGTCGACCAGGTCAGACACATAGATCGCGCTGAACCATCGTTCGCCGCCCGCGATCCGGAGCACAAAGCCCTGGCTTGCGGACTTCAGAATCTGGAACACATCGGTATCGCGCGGCCCATAGACGACCGGCGGCCGCACAATTACCGCATCCGGCACATGCGCGCGCATCCGACGCTCGCCTTCGAGCTTGGATTGCCCGTAGAGCGACACTGGCCGCGGCTCGCCGTCTTCCGGGATTGCAGTATCGCCCGGAGCAGGCCCCGCCGCTGCGAGTGAGCTCACATGCACGACCCGGATCGCCCGGCCCGTGGCCGCAATGGCGCGCGCCAGATTCTCTGTCGCGAGCACATTGCCTGTGCGATAACCCTCCGCCGTCAGCGTCTTTGTGGTTCCCGCCAGATGAATCACCGTGGTGACGCCGTTCAGCGCGTCCGCAATGCCTTCACCCGTGGCGAGGTCGCCGCGCGATGCAGCCGCATTCCTCGCACTTCCGGGGCGGCGCGCCAGAACACGGAACGGTTGTTTCCTTTCGAGGAGTCGCTCCACCAGGTGGCTTCCGATGAAGCCCGTCCCGCCGGTGACCAGGATCATGATTGAGCGGTATGAAACGCCACTTCGCCGAAGTAGCTTTCCGCGCTGCTGCCGGTGTGCTGCGAATTGATCTGCAGCCGCAATCCCTTCACGTGCGGCGCGGGCTTACCGAAGGCCTTCTGATAATCCGCTTCGATGTTGCGGTTTTCCTGCAGCCACTGGTTGATATCGGCGCCGCCTGAGCGGCACACGATGGCGAAGATGTGGACCAGCGGAATCGAGCTCGCGCTTTCCATCGTCCCCTGCGGCGCAGTACTGTCCCACAGATACGTAAGGATTCTCCTGTCCGAGAATGCCACAATCACCTGAGCTGCCTGATCATCCGTGGATGCATGCCGAAAATCGCCGCCCCGGGGCAGTTGGCTCACCTTCCAGCGCCAGTAGAGGTAAGGCATCTGCGCGGGATCGATATCCACAGCGCGCTCGAGGCCGTAAGACGACTTGACGCTGCGAAAGCGAATCGCCGCGTTCGGATCGCCTGGATCGAGGAAGGAAATGTCCGGATGGCCGGCGTTCACCTTCAGTTCCCAGCCGGGCGGGATCTGCCTGGAACGCGTGTTGCCCAGGCCGCTTTTCGCCGCATCAAGCACAATCAGCGCGGGCGCCGAAGCGTGGGTCTGGAAGGCAAACACGCTCGCGACCGCCGCAAAGATGATTGAACAGAAACCGATCCGCCGAAAGACCTCTGCTGACATGCCTTTCTTCATCGTAACCCGTGGCTCCGTGTTCGAGGAAGTTTCATTGAAATGTCCGTTTAATGTGTTTCTGAAATGTACGGATCCGCCATTTTTCCCAATCTTCTGAGTTATTTCACACGGTACTAGTGCCGATACTAACGAAAGTCAAGAAGTACTACGACTTGGCATGATGTTAGAATGACCAAACGGCTGGACAGATTACCGGCTTTTGGGACTTTTTATGAAAGAGTCGGTACGTTTAGCCACAGTGGCAGCTTTGCTGCTGAGTGGGCAACTGGCAACAGCGGCGACCCAGAGCATCTCCTTTCCGCAGGTCCCCAATCAAACTCTCGGCAGCGCCCCCGTCCCGGTGACGGCGAAAGCTTCGAGCGGTCTTCCGGTCTCCTTCGAATCGACAACGCCCTCCGTCTGTAAGACGGCGGGAAATCTCGTTATGTTGCTCAGTGCCGGACCCTGTTTTGTCACGGCGCACCAATCGGGCTCCGGACTCCATGACGCCGCGTCGGCCAGTCAGGGTTTCGATGTTGTGGCGCCCAAACCTTCCGGCACTCTGCATCTGGGCCAATCCTTCGGCAGTTCACACACCCTTTCGCTTGTCGAAGCCGATTTCAATAAGGACGGCATAAAGGATATCGCCAGCGCCAGCCATGAAGGAGCCGTGACGATTCTGCTCGGTGATGGGGCCGGCGGATTTCGCCCCTCAGGCGATCCGATCGTGTTCGGAACCTCGGTGCAGGCGCTCGCCACCGGAGATTTTGACGGCGACGGAAATCCGGACCTGGCAATCGCCACCGGCGCGAACCAGGTTGCGGTCTTTCTGGGTAACGGCGCGGGCGGTTTCGCCGCTGCCCCGGGCAGTCCATTTGCGGCCGGAAGCGGGCCGCGGTCCATCGCGATCGGAGATTTCAATCGGGACGGGATCGAAGATCTCGCCATCGCCGATTTCGCCGGTGGTGTCACGATCCTCCGGGGAAATGGGACAGGCGGATTCGCCGCGTCGCAGGGGAGCCCATTCGCCACCGGCGCCGGAACGAGCGCGGTTGTGGCCGCGGACCTCAACGGCGACGGTCTGATCGATCTCGCCGCCGCCAATTCTTCCGATGGCACAGTAACCGTACTGACCGGCAATCAGGCCGGTGGTTTCACTGCCGCACCCGGCGGTCCGGTTGCGGTGGGAATGCTGCCGCAGTCGATGGTGGTCGCGGATTTCAATCGCGATGGCATTGAGGACCTCGCAACCGCCAATCGCGGCAGCGGCACGTTGACGGTCCTGCTCGGCAACGGTTCCGGTGGATTCGTCGCCGCGCCGGGAAGCCCGTTTGCAGCCGGCCTCAGCCTGCAGTCTGTAGCGGCGGGCGATCTGGATGGCGATGGCATCGTCGACCTCATCGCCTCGAACAATACCGAAGGTATTAAGGTTTTTGTGGGCGACGGAACCGGCGGATTCCGTGCTCCTGTCGCATTCGGCGCGCCCCTCAACTCCGTCTCCGCGGTGGTGGGTGATTTTAGCGGCGACGGAATTTCCGATGTTGCCGCTGCGAACTATGTCAGCGGCGGCGTCACCATTCTTTCGGGCGCACTCGCGGATACCGTTGCGATTCTCCACTCCGCATCAGGCGGGAATCTCAGCCCCGGCGACTCGCTCTCGCTGATCCTCGATATTTCAAACGGGACCATCGCATTCGGTTCGCCAGCGGGCAGCGTGACATTCTCAGACGGAACACGCGCTCTCGGCGCGTCGAGCGAGAATGCCAGCCCATTCCTCTTTACTGTTCCGAATCTGTCCGCCGGGACCCATCATCTGACCGCCCACTATTCCGGCGATGCGCGCAGTCTTCCGATCAGCGCGACGATGACGATTCAGGTGGGCAGCACCGCCAGCGCCGCCAAAGCGCGGTCCGCATTGTCGCCCCAGCAGGTGTTCCCCGTCCCGACGCTCACCTCCGTGACGCGCAATCCGGCCGGCGTAACCACCGCGCTCGATCCGGATACTCAGGTCGTGATCACCGGGACCAACATCAGCGCGGCGGGCACGAAGTTCCAGTTCAGTCCGCCAGATGGAGCGCAGCACCACAACAGTCAGAGCGCATTTCTTTCGATTATCCAGCAGTCCGCTCAGTTTCTCGCCACGATTCCGGCGGCGTATCTCACCACCGCGGGAACAGCCCAGGTTCAACTGCTGAACACGAACGAGTACTCGAACCCGCCCGTCTCCTTTACCATCGCGCCCGCGGTCCAGACGATGACAATCGGCGGCACGACCGCGAATTACACGGCCCCGGCCCGGTTATACGCCGGCTCACCTTTCGTGTTCCCGGCCAGTTCGGTTTCCGGACAGCCGATCGCCTATAGCGTGAATGCCGGGTCGGGATCGGTATGCCTGAGTTCGGGCACGCTGATCGTACCCCTCAACTACGGCACCTGCACCATCACCGCCAGCCGTTCGGTCACCGATTCGTACTCCGCGGCCTCGCGGACAGCGACGTTCGCAATCAATAAGCCGACGGCCTCGACTTCGTTTACGCCATCCACGCTCGCGCTTGCAGGCACGAATCCGGTCGCCGTGACTACCGGCGATTTCAACGGGGACAGCAAAACCGATATCGCGGTCGTGAACGCCGGTGGCACCGTCACGATCCTGCTCAATAACGGCTCCGGCAGCTATACCGCGTCGCAGGTCACCGTCGGTGCAAGCCCCGCCGCCATTGTCGCGGCCGATTTCAACAATGACGGCAAAACCGATCTTGCGGTCGCCAATTCGGGCAGCGGCAATGTCAGCATTCTCCTCGGCAACGGCTCGGGTGGGTTTACCGCTTCCACTGTCACGGTGGGGACCAACCCCGTAGCTCTCGCCATCGGCGACTTCAATGGAGACAGCGCCGAAGATCTGGTGGTGGCGAATTCGGTCGATCCCGGCAGTCTGAGTATTTTGACCGGCAACGGGGCAGGCGGCTTCACCCTGACCCGGACGATCGGCGTCGGCGCCGACCCGATATCCGTCGTGGTGACAGATTTCGATCGCGACGGTAATCACGATATTGCTGTTGTTCACTCGCAGAGCAATGAGCTGCTCGTACTACTCGTCTAGGGTGCGGGAATTTTCACGCCGAAGTTTCCTGCGACGTTCGTGCCGGGCAGCCCGGTCAGTCTCGCCACTTGGAACCTTATTCGAATCGGTGACATCATGCCGGACATTCTGGTCTCGACTT
>CAZPZE010000285.1:0-3678 GCA_964590625.1 uncultured Solibacteraceae bacterium | reverse complement strand
TTATCCGGCCTGGAATGACGCGGATGTGACGGAGTTCGTGCGGGCGTATGAGCTGCCGCTCGACCGGCCGCTCAAATCGCTTTCGCGCGGCCAGCGGGTGAAGGCCGCGATTGCGGCGACGCTGGCGTATCATCCGAGCCTCTTGTTTCTTGATGAGCCGTACAGCAATCTCGACGTGCTGGGTAGGGCTCAGGTGATCGAAACGATTCTGGCGGCGGGCGCGGAGACGACGGTGTTTCTGGCGTCGCACGATCTGGCGGAGATCGAGAGTTTTGCGACGCATGTGGCGTATATCGATCAGGGCGCGGTGCGGTTCACGGAAGAGATGGGCGCGCTGGCGACGCGATTCCGCAGTGTGGAAGTGGTGATGGGCGACGGCGCGGTGCTGCCCGGTGGATTGCCAGCGGCGTGGCTGAACGTGGAGCAGGGGGGTCCGGTGGCGCGGTTTACCGATTCGCATTTCAGCGCGGCGGAGCATGATGCGCAGATGCGGCGCGTGTTTCCGAATGCGCGGGAAGTGAATGTGAGCGCGATGCCGCTGCGGTCGATCTTCGTGGCGCTGGCGAAATCGGCGAAGAAGTGATGAGGCTGGCTCTTCAGATATTCCGGAAGGACGCGGAGCGGCTGCGGTGGGCGATTCTGCTGACGCTGGCGCTGCTGGGGTATTGGACTTTTCGCGGTGCCACGCTGGCGTGGGGCAGAGATCCGCGGGTGATCCCGTTCAGCGGGGATAACTGGCTGAATCTGGCGCTGCCGTTTGCGTGGGCGGTGCTGATCGCGCTGGCGATTCAGGAGGACTCGCTGGTGGGCGACCGGCAATTCTGGGTGGCGCTGCCTTGCGGGTGGAAGCCGTTACTCGCGGCCAAGGCGCTGTTTGCCGCGGTGTTTATCCACGTGCCGTACTTCGTTGCGACGGTGGTGATTCTCGCGGCGCGCGGATTCAATCCGGCGGCGCATTTGCCGCATCTCCTGTGGAAGCAGGTGGTGCTGCTGGCGCTGACGATTCCGGCGTTCGGGGTGGCGACGCTCGTGAGGAATGTGGCGCAGTTCCTGTTGCTGGCGATTGCGGTCGCATCGGCGGTTGTGCTGCGGGTCAACGACGTGAACCTGATCGATTCGCAGAGTTGGGTTTGGGATATTCGCTGGCCGTTGGCGGTGATTGTTGTGGCGATTGGTGGAGCGGTAGTGTGCGGGATGCAGTTCGTGCGGCGTTCGGCATTGCCTTCGCGCGCGGTTGGGGTCGTGATCGCGATTGGCGCGGCGTGTTTGTATGGCTGGATTCCGAGGAATGCGACTGCGGCGATTTCGGTGGCGCTGTCAGCGGCGGGGAGGCCAGTAGCGGTTCGATTATCGGGCGACGGGCCGGCGCGGCCGGGCTGGCCGCTGAGCGTCCAGATGACAACGGTGTCGCTGCCGCTGTTGATTGAGGGTGCCACGGGAGACCTGAGAGATATCGATCCCGTGAAACTTGAACTCGCTACCGCGGATGGCGCTCATTACGATGTGAAGCCGGCCCCGGCTGTGAGCCCAGCCGCGAATGATCCGATCAGCGTTGCGGTTTCTCCCGCGGGACCACAAGGCCAGTTGCGCGAGGACATCTACTTCACGACCCCGAGTGTGTGGGAACGAGTCGCACGCGAAAGGGTGACGCTTCGCGGGCGGATGATCGTGGAATTCCAGCAGAAGGCCGACGGCGCGATCGATTGCCGGCGGAGTCCAAGCTCGCAATTTCTCAGATACGGCGTTCTGGAATGCGAGTCCGTCGAACTCGGCGGGCGCGATATTCGCATTTGGGGCCACGGTATTTCGGAACACCAGTATTCGGCTTCTCATTTTCCATCCGACCCATGGTTATCGCCGATCCACAGGTCCCAGGCTCTTTTTAGAGTGCCTGATGTCCCACCTTCAATCACGCCGACGAGGTCGCGCGGATTCGTAGTGGTCGATTACACGATTCCAAATGTCGATCTCAATCAGTTTGTTGTGAGGTCACGATGAATCCGCGGCTCGCCTGGCACATTTTCCGCAAGGATACGCGGTGCTGGGGGTGGATGATCGCGCTGTCACTGGCGCTCTTGGCGCGGCTGACGTGGCTCGATGCGGGACGTCATTATCAGGTGACGGGTGCGGCGGAGGGCTGGCTCTATCTCCTGCTGCCGCTCACGTGGAGTTTTCTGATCGCGCTCGCGGTGATGGAAGATCCGGTCGTGGGCGAGGGGCCGTTCTGGATGGCGGCGCCGTGCGGGTGGCGGCCGGTGCTGGCGGCGAAGATGATGTTCGCGGGGGCGTTTGTTCATCTGCCGTATTTCATTGCCTGTTGCGTGATTGTGCAGGCGCGGGGTTTTTCGCCGGCCGAGTGCCTGCCGGAATTGCTGTATAAGCAGTTGGCCCTGCTGGCATTGACGCTGCCGTCGCTCGCGATCGCGAGTGTGGTGCGGAACGCAGGGCAGTTCATGATGATCGCGATCGTGCTTGCGACAGCGGTGGCGGCGCCGTCGATTCAGCACGATCGATCGGCGGCGCAGGATGTGCGGATCGGGCTGCTGATGCTGGTGGTCGTGATTGCCGGCGCGGTGATTGCGCTGCGGCAATACGGGCTGCGAATGACAGTCCAGTCGCGTTGGATCGGCGGCACAGCGCTGGTTGTCGCAACAGTGATCTGGTGGATGCCGCGCCAGAGTTTCTATGGATTATGGAGTGTGCTTTCGCCATCGGAGCCGCGGCCGCTTGCGATTCATCTGGCTGAGGCTGCCCCGGGGGTGAATCATCCCCTGCAATCGTGGAGGCCACTGAGAGTTCTCTGGATTCCGATCGGGGCGGGCGGTTATCGCGGCCAGGTGCAGCTTGATCAGGCGGAATTGTCGATTACGGATGCGGGTGGGCGTTCGTATCGCGCTGCGGTGCATCCGGAGCCGGGCGAGGCTCCATCGCTGATCGCTCTGATCTGCTGCGGAGTTCAGCCGCAATGGCAGGAAATCGTGATTGATCCGAATCTGCTGCAGCGCATCGGGGATGGGCCGGTCACGATACGCGGGACTGCGCTGGCGCAGTATCAACGGAGTCCGCAGACGAGATGGATCGCGGCGGAGGGCCGCGAGTTCGTGCCGAATTTCGGATGGTGTTCGAACGATATTCAGTGGGGCGACGGAAATCCGAATAATGCGAAGCTGCATGTGGGGTGTGAGTCACCGTACCGGCTGCCGTTTGTGGATGTGACGGCGGCTGATCCGGCGAAGGGGCGGGAGTGGCCGGAGGGTTTCACGGTTGAGGATGCGTTTGTCAGCTATCTGCGGGATTCCTGGCTTTCGCCGATGCAGCGGATGGATAAATTCTTTCCTTCGACGGATGAGAGCAGCTATTTGCGGATGGGCGGGAAGTGGTCGATTCCGCGGGACGAGCTGACGTCGGTTCGCGTTGGAATTACGCCGGGGATTCCGGAGGGGAGCAGGATTGTGCGGTATGAGACTCCGAATATCCGGCTGAAGGATTTTGAGGGGACGGAATGAGAGGGATTGTGCTGAGTGCAGTGATGTGCTGTGTGCTTACGGCGGAACCACTGCGGTTCGAGGCGGCGGCGATTCATCCACACGATCCGAAGCTGCGGGTTTCGTTGATGCAGTTCACGAAGGGTGGTGAAGTTTCGATTTATGGAATGACCATCCGCAATCTGATCTGGCT
>CAZPZE010000284.1:0-2964 GCA_964590625.1 uncultured Solibacteraceae bacterium | reverse complement strand
GCAGGCTGGATCAACATGGCGGGATGCGACAGATCTGCACTCCTTACGGGATGCGTCATCGTTCTTCTGATCGGTTTTGTTGCGTGGCGAGCGCGTACGTTCCACTACTGCGCGGGAGGTGATAATCGCCGTCCGCACTTCAGCATCGTGAGCGGGGATCAGTCCTGCGGAGCGGATGAGGAGTCGACCGCGTTCCGTGCGGTCTGGCGCGGGCAGGGGCTGAAGGGGAAGGCGAGGGCCGTCGGGCAAACGGTCGCCAAAGCGTTTGTGCCGTAGCCCGGGCCGCTGGATGCCGTTCCGCTCCCGTTATATACTGGCCCACTATGAAGATCCTGATTGCCTTCCTTGTGGGCGCGATTTCCGTTTGCGCTCAGACTCCGACGCCTGCTGAAAGCATCGACGCGGCGCGAAAAGGGGCGGATTCGCCCGCCATGAAACAGCGAGTGGCCGGCATGAAAGCAGCGACGCAGGTCGTTGTATGGGGCCAGGATTATCTGTTCCTCGCCACATCGCCTTCGCCCGTTACCATCTCGATCGATCTGGAGCCGCAGAAATCGCTTGCGCAGGTAGACGAGACCCACTGGATGCTGCTCACCAAAATGCGCGTGGGCGTTCTGCATCAGTATCAGTTCTATTCCGCCGGCAAAACGCTCGGCGCGCGCGGCGATGCAGTGGGCTATAACCCCGACTCTTATCCGAAGCCAGGCGTTCCGCACGGCACGCTCAGCGAAAAGCACACGCTGACCAGCAAGATCTACGACGGCATGAAGTACGACTACTGGACGTATGCCTCGGCCGGCGTCGATCCGAACGTGCCCGCCGCGCTGATGGTGTGGCAGGACGGGCAGGGCCTCATCAGCGAATATGGCGGCCTTCGCCTGACGACGGTGACCGATAACCTGGTGGCGCAGGGGCTCCTGCCGCCGATCGTTCACGTGATGATCGCGCCCGGCACGTCGGCGCAGGGCCGCCCGATGCGCTCGATCGAATACGACACTGTCAGCGATCACTACGCGCGCTTCCTGATGGAGGAAGTGCTGCCGGACGTGGAGAAGACTTACAAGCTGCGGCAGGATGCTTACAGCCGCGCGATCGCGGGAGAATCATCGGGCGGTATCTGCGCATTCAGCGCCGCGTGGTTCATGCCCGATAAATTTTCGCGCGTCCACTCGGCGGTCGGGAGTTTCACTTCAATCCAGTGGCGATCCAAAGAGAATGTGGATGGCGGCAATGTGTACCCGTTCATGGTGCGCAAAGATCCGAAGCGGAATATCCGGATGTGGATGAGCGATGGGGCGGATGACCTCGAAAATACACATGGGTCGTGGCCCATGCAGGCCATCCAGATGGCGAATTCGCTGAAGCTGCGCGAGTACGATTTCCATTTCCGGTTTGGCACGGCAGCGCATGGCGGCGCGCAGGCGGCTCTCGATCTGCCGGAGTCGCTCACGTGGCTGTGGCGGGATTACGACCCGAAGAAGACTTCGCAGGAGTTCACTATGGATCCGGCGGAAAAGGATAAGCCTTTCTTTAGGGTAAATACCCTGAATCGTGACGCCTGGTAGGGCTGGCCACGAAACCCGGGGCCGGTTTCCCCCGTCACAGAGTGCATTGGGTTGTTCCACTGTTGTAGGTTTACCCGGTGACTCTCCGAGGTATGCGCAGACCTGACGTATTTATAGTGGGCGGCGGTCCCGCAGGCCTTGCCGCGGCCATTGCGTCTGCACGCCGCGGAATGCGTGTCATGGTCGCTGATGGCAATCGCCCGCCGATCGACAAAGCCTGCGGCGAAGGTCTGATGCCGGATTCGCGGCGGGCGGCGGCGCGTCTGGGGATTGAGTTTCCCGACTCGCTGGGATTCGAATTTCGCGGCATACGCTTCCACGACCGGGTCCATTCCGTAGAGAGCAATTTCCCGGAAGGCTGCGGCCTCGGAGTGCGCCGCATCGCGCTGCATCGCCTGTTAATGGAAAGCGCCGAGGCCGCCGGTGTGGAAATGCGGTGGGGCTCATCGATCAATCAGCTGGACAAAATTCAGGCGCGGTGGATCGTGGGCGCGGATGGCGCTTCCTCGCAGGTTCGCACCTGGGCTGGTCTCGATGCGGCGCGCTGGAACAGCCGCCGGGTTGCTTATCGCGTGCACATGGCGGTTGCTCCGTGGACGCGATTTATGGAAGTTCACTGGGGACCCGCCTGCCAGATGTACGTCACTCCGATCAGCGAGCGTGAAGTCTGCGTCGCGGTGATTTCGCAGATACCGCAGCTGCGGGTGCGGGAAGCGATGAATCAATTTTTCCCGGCACTGCGCGAACGGCTTGGCGATGCGGAGATCACAAGCCGCGAGCGCGGCGCGATGACGGCAACCATGCGGCTGCGCGCGGTCACGCGTGGAAACGTTGCGTTGATTGGCGATGCGTCCGGTTCCGTTGATGCGATCACCGGCGAAGGAAATTGTCTCGCCTTCCGGCAGGCGGAGCGTCTGGCGGATGCTCTGTGCGCAGGCGACTTATCGAGGTACGCGAAAGCGCATCCGCGTCTCGCGATGCGTCACCATTTAATGGCGCGAGCTATGCTGCTTATGGGCCGCGCGGCGACGGCAAGGCACATGGCGATGAGCGCGATGTCGCGAGAGCCGCGCATCTTCCGGACCCTGCTGGGCCTTCACGTGGCGTGAGACTCTATTTCGTAACCCAAAGGTCGACCGGAAGAGAGTATGTTCCATCCTGCGTCTGAACTGCCAGCGATTGCGTCACCGGACCGTTGCTGTACAGATTGCGCGG
The DNA here is from genome assembly GCA_964590625.1 of uncultured Solibacteraceae bacterium. Lineage (GTDB taxonomy): Bacteria > Acidobacteriota > Terriglobia > Bryobacterales > Bryobacteraceae > BOG-234. The sequence continues at coordinate 184 of CAZPZE010000284.1, read as the reverse complement.
ATTGACCAGAAAATTGACCTGAGAGACGGCGCTGGCTGCGCCGGGCGCGAGACCTCCGTAAACCGCTCCTTCCAGGGTTCCGCCGATCGACACAAAGCAGCAATTGTAGTCATAGGCGCTGGTCGCAATCTGGCCGGCATTCAGGATGCTGGAAGCAGCGCCCGAAACCCAGATGGCTTCGTAA
>CAZPZE010000283.1:0-2204 GCA_964590625.1 uncultured Solibacteraceae bacterium | reverse complement strand
CGAGGGATACTGGCCGTCCATCGTCGAGTTCCAGAGATGATGCCGGAACGCTTCCGCCGTCGAATCTCCCGCGCTGAAATTGTTGATCGCGGGATTCGCGTAAACCTGCTGCTCGATCCCGCTGATGGCATCGTTCGAAGTCTGATACGAACGAATCTGCGCCCAGCTTCGATCGGGCAGGGCGGCGGACGTCACAAGCGTTCGCGTGGTGGCGATGTGACGATACGGGTCCATCGCCTTCAGATATCCGGCGATTTCGGTGAGCTGCGCCGGGCCATCCGCCTGATTTTCCCAGGCTTCGATCCCGTCCCACACCACATCGAACGCCGCCAGACGCGAGAGCGCGTAGGCAAACCACCCGCGGCGGTCATTGTCGGACGGAAGCAGCTTCGTCATCAGGCCAGGTCCGAAGAACGCAAGATCGATCATGATGCCGTGCTGATTGGCGTAGCCGATCTTCTCCTCGGCGGCGCGGAAAAACTCAGGCTTGCGGAAAGAATCCGCTGCGGAGGAATCCACGAGCGTGACCGCCAGATGATTGAAGTGCTGCGACGCGCGCTCATCCACCAGCGCGTTCCATCGCGCGCTATCCATGGCGTCGAACCCCGGCACCACCGCGCCCATGTAGAGGTAAGGCGTGTAATTGATGCCATCGACGAGGGCGAAATGATGCAGATTGGCGGGGCGCAGCCAGCCCGGATGCGAGGGATTGTCGATCGCGGTGATTTCGCCCTGCTTGCCGGCAAACGGCGCGACGCTGCCGCTCAGCCGGTAGAGGTGCTTCCCCGCTTCAGCGGGCGTATAGCGAATCACCCAGCGAGTGCCGCCATCCCAGAACGCGCGCGCGAGCACTGTGTTCGCTTTGGGCGACCGGAATTCCGCCTGCAGATCGAGCGGCTTATCGCCAGTGGAGCCCGGAACATCGAACACCAGATCGCATGGCGTGAATTCCTGCGTTGGCGGACAGACAGTCTGGGCAGATGCGGCCGCGCATGCCACTGCGAGCGCGGCAAACAGCCGAGCCTTCATATCTCCAGTCTAGGCTTTCGACTGCCCGCGATACCACTCGAGGGTCTCGCGCAGCCCGGCTTCGAACGTCCACCGCGGCGCGTGGCCGAGTTCGCGGACCGCGACAGTGGTATCGGCCTGCGAATCGCGCACGTCGCCCGGACGCTCCGGACCGTAGTTGGCGGGGATCGACACGTTTTCGAACTTCTGCAGCAGCGCCCACGCTTCGTTCAGCGTGATGCGCCCGCCGTTGCCCGCGTTGATCACTTTGCCCGAAGCGCTGGAAGGGGCGATGGCCGCTTTCAGATTGAGCCCCACCACGTCCTCCACGAAAGTGAAATCGCGCGAGGTCTCGCCGTCGCCGAAAATCGTGGGGGCGCGCCGCTCGAGAATCGCGGTGATGAAAATCGAAAGCACGCCGGAATACTGGCTGGTGGGATCCTGGCGAGGGCCGAAGACGTTGAAGTACCGCAGGCTGATGGTTTCGAGTCCGAAGCACGAGGCCCAGACCGAGAGGTAGTATTCGCCCATCAGTTTCTGCGCCGCATACGGCGATTTCGGCATCGCCTGCATCGTCTCGACTTTCGGCAGCACGAGCGTATCGCCATAGGCCGATGACGACGCGGCGTAAACCACGCGGCGAACGCCCGCATCCTTCGCGGCGCGCAGCACGTTGAACGTGCCGTTGATGTTCACGTCGTGCGAGGGAACCGGATCGTTGATGGAGCGCGGCACAGAAGGAATCGCCGCTTCATGAAAGACGACCTCCACGCCATCCATCGTTTTTCGCAGCGCATCATAGTCGCGAATGTCCACGTTGCGGAAGTCGATGGAGCCGCGAATCTCCGCGAGATTGCGCTCGTAACCGGTCAACAGGTTATCCACCACGGTGACGCGGCGCGCCCCGTTCGACAGCAATCCCCGCACCAGCGCGGAACCGATAAACCCTGCCCCGCCGGTCACCAGAAAATGGCTCATGCTCTGTGAATTTCCTCCGCTGCCTTCCTCACGGTCGCGATCGAGCGTTGGGCGATGGCATCGGCGCCGATGGAAAAATCGAACGCTTCCACCGACACCCAGCGCCGGTAATTGAGTTTTTTCAGCATAGCGAACAACGGCGCGAAATCGTACGTTCCGGCGCCCGGATGGCTGCCGTCCATTTCGTTGACGTGCACATGGCGGATGAGCTCGTAATA
>CAZPZE010000282.1:0-2359 GCA_964590625.1 uncultured Solibacteraceae bacterium | reverse complement strand
AGGATTTCCACGGCACGTTCAACTGGAGCCACCGGCATGAAGAGTTCAATGCGAACAGCTGGGTGGACAACCACACGATCAAGAATGGCGCTGCGACGCCCCGCCCGCTCTATCGTTACAACATTGAGACCTACAGCATCGGCGGTCCCATGTACATCCCGAAAGTCGCGAACAAGAACAAGAACCGCCTTTTCTTCTTCTGGTCGCAGGAATATACGGGCCAGTTCGTGCCCGGCGGGCAGCCGGTGGTCTATACGCCGACGGCGCTCGAACGCACCGGCGACTTTTCCCAGTCATTCGGCAACAGCAACGGCAATCCCGTCGTCGTGAAAGTGCTGGATCCATTCAACAGCAACGTGCAGTTCCCGAACAACCGGATTCCGGTCTCGCGCATCACGCCGCTTGGCCAGAACATGCTGAACTTCTTCCCGCTGCCGAACTATACGCCGACTATTTCGAACCAGCTCTTCGTCGATAACTTCACCGAGCAGGGCAGTTCGACGCATCCGCGCCGCAATGACGTGGCTCGCATCGACGCGCAGGTTACGTCGAAGATCAGCGCTTATGCGCGCTGGATTCACGACTATGACGATATGGGCGTTCTGTACTCCGGTGTGAACTTCGACCAGTTTGCGCAGGACGGCCGCACGGAGCCGGGCGGCGCGCCGCCTCCGATCTCTCCGATCGATCACCCGAATCCGGGCCACAGCTACTCCGGAACCCTGACATACACGATCACGCCGACGCTGATCAACGAAGTCACGGTGGCGGAAAGCTGGAATACGTGGTCGTACTACACGACGGATAACTACGCGAGCGAATCGCGCGACCTGATCCCGAATATTCCGACTCTGTTCCCGGTTCCCCAGGCTTCCGAGAGCGGGGCGCAGGGTCCGGTGAACGGCTATCAGAACATCCTGCCGACCTTCACGTTCGGCGGAACTCTGCCCAGCTCGATGAATTACAACCGTACCAAGGGCCCGAGCTCCGGCACGTATGAAAACTTCAATCCGATTTATACGTATCAGGACAACATCAGCAAAGTGGTCGGCCATCACGCATTCAAGGCGGGTTTTTACCTGGAAAAGAACAACAAGATCCAGCCCGCGAGCGATCAGTTCCCCGGCACGTTCCAGTTCAACGCGACGACCGCGGTTCCGCAGCTGAACACGAACTCCGGTTATGCGCTGGCGCTGCTTGGACAGACGTCCACCTATTACCAGAACACGACGACTGTCACGTTCAACACGCAGTATTACAACCTCGAGTTCTACGGACAGGACAACTGGAAAGTGACCCGGCGCCTGACTCTCGATCTCGGCGTCCGCTTCTATCACGACACGCCGCAGTATGACCTCAACAACACGTTCGTGAACTTCATGGTCAACCGCTACAACCCGGCGACGGCGCCGCGGCTGTATTCCCCTGGTTGTGATCAATCGATCGCGACCGGCGCGGTGAATCCGAACACGGGCCTGCGGACGTGTACCTCGGCAACGAACGGTCTGATTGCGGTGGACCCTCTGACTCATGCTGCGGTCAGCTCCGGCTTCATCGGCGACACGGTGCCTGGGTCCGGCGATTACACGGACGGCAGCGCGGTGCTGGGTTTGAACGGCGTATCGCGCAATCCCTACACCCAGGCGCCGCTCGTGGCTGCTCCACGCATCGGCTTCGCGTACGATCTGTTCGGCAACGGAAAAACAGCGATTCGCGGCGGTTGGGGCCTGTTCTATGACCGTCTGCAGGGCAATGACGTTTATGCTCTCTCCGGTCAGGCGCCGACTTCATTCCGCCAGTCAGTCAGCAACCTGACGTTTGACCAGATCAGCGCGCTGAATTCGGGCGCTGCGCCGAACATCAACAGCCTGAGCCTCCCGCCGAATGCTCCCGGCCAGTCGTATCCGTTCGAGGGGCACGTCCCGCATGACGGAACTCAGACCGCGAGCTTCGATATTCAGAGCAACATAGGACAAAGCACCGTGATTGACGTCGGTTATACCTTCGACCGCTCGTTCAATCAGCCGACCAGCTACGATCTGAACTATCTGCCGATCGGGACTGGCTGGCCGTTCACGCCTTCCAACCTGAATCCGACGACCACCGGCGGCTCCAGCGCCGATATCGGGTCGAATTTCGAGCGCACCAACTTCCAGGGTCTTGGCTCGGTGACGGGCTGGGCGTGGAAGGGCTACACCAACTACAACGCGCTCAACTTCTCGCTGAACCGGCGTCTTTCGCACGGGCTGCAGTGGGGACTGACCTACACCTATTCGAAGTCGATGCAGATGCTGAACTACAACCCCGTGCTGACGGGCCAGAACGGCATTCCGAGCAACGACTCCTACTACTATGGCCG
>CAZPZE010000281.1:0-3313 GCA_964590625.1 uncultured Solibacteraceae bacterium | reverse complement strand
TCTTTTCCGATGGTAACAGCCCGGCCTGAAGTACCATCGGGCTTCGGTCAGACCGTAGCGGCTTTGCCGGTGACAAAGCCGGCCAGCTTATCGAGGGTCATGTTCCAGCCGGGTTCCATGCCCTTGATCATCTGCGGGGCGTAGGGGACCATTCCTGTGACTTTCGCCTTGACGGTGAGTTTCGTCTTGCGGCCTTCGTCGGCGAAGGTCACACTCGTGACGCCCTTAAGCAGCAGGGTCCCGTCCTGCCCATACGCGTCGTTCGTAAAGACAAGCCGTTCGGACGGAACGACTTCGGAATAGACGCCGGAACTGCGGAAGTCCATGCCGGCCGGTGATCGCATGATGATTTGCCATTCGCCGCCCGGCCGCACATCGAGCTTGCAGCTATGGCTCGTGAACGGTCCCCACCACTGCGTCATGTGTTCGGGCTTCGTCCAGGCTTCGTAAACCAGATCGCGCGGGGCATCGAACACACGCACAATTTCGACTTCGCCTTCCATGGGATTGCCGGTGGTCTCGGCGTGCGTGGGACGACCGGCGAGCAGATCTTCGAGCCGGTCAAAGGTTTCCGCCGCGCCTTTTTCCATGCCGGAGTTATAGTGGCCGTCGCGGGCGTCCTTGCTCCGATGGAAGACGTGGCTCGTCATCCGCGTCCGGCCGCCGCCGATGTCTTCGAGCTTCAGAATCGTCTTCCACTGCGGATTGCCGAACATCGGCTCGTTGTAGACCTCTGTACATTCGAGCCCTTCGGGCGGCGTGATTTTGTGGAACGTGCCGGTGAATGTGACCTTCTGTCCGAGCATGTCGAGCGTATAGCGCCACGAGCCGCCTTCGCGGAAATCGATTTCGCAGACATCGAACTTCGAAGCGCGCGGCCCCCACCAGTTGGAAACGTGCTCGGGTTTTGTCATCGCGGCGAAGACCATCTCGCGGGGAGCGTCGAATTCGCGCGTCATGAGGATTTCGGTATCGGACGGCAGCGTGACCGTCAGACGGTTCTTAGTGGCTTCCGGCATGTTTCACCTTCTTCTTGTTTTTGTTTTTGGACTGGAGTTCGGCCAGATATTCATCGAGCCTGTCAAAGCTCTGCTCCCAGAACTGGCGATAGCCTTCCACCCACGCCGCGGCCTCTTTCAGGGGTGCCGCTTCGAGCCTGCAGGGACGCCATTGCGCCTGGCGGCTCTGCGAAATCAGGCCCGCGCGCTGCAGCACTTTGAGGTGCTTGGTGACAGCCGGCGGACTGATGCGGAACGGTTCGGCGAGCTCTTTGACGGAGGTTTCGCCGAGCGCCAGCCGCGCGAGAATGGCGCGGCGAGTGGGATCGGCGAGGGCTGCGAAGGTTGTGCTGAGCGAATCGGTCAATCTGTTTACCGGTAGGTTAATTAACCTGTTGGTATATTACGACGAGGCCGTCCGCTTGTCAATACCCGTTATTCTCGAAAAATGGCGCGCGGCAAATTCCTGCGTTTATTCATCGGCAACATGGCGTCGGGCAAGACCCGTCACCTGATCACGGAGGTGGATACGCTGCGCCGGTACGGCAATAAGAAGGTCGCGGTTTTCAAGCCGCAGACCGATGTGCGGAGCGGGATGAATCTGCTGAAGAGCCGCAAGGGCGATGAGGATTCGGCGGAGGAGATTTCGGTGACGAATCCGGGTGAGATCTGGGGCATCCTGCGGATGCGGGAGTCGGAGAACGGCTGCCGGTTTCAGGTGATCGCGCTCGATGAAGTGCAGTTCTTCCCGCGCGATTCCGGCTTCTTTCAGGTGGTAAATCAGTTACTGAATGATGGCTATGACGTGCTGGCTTCCGGACTGGCGCTCGACTTTCGCGGGGAGCCGTTCGGGTCCACCGCCGACCTGGCGATGCTCGCGGAGGACCGTTGCATGTGGCTGACGGCGTACTGCACGAAGTGCGGCGCGCGTGCTCCGTATCCGCAGCGGATTATCGATGGGGAGCCGGCGCATTACAACAGCCCGCAGGTTTTCGTGGGCGGCGACGAGGCGTATGAGCCGCGTTGCGATGAGCATTTCGTGCTGCCGGGGCGGCCGTTCAACGGGCCGGAAGAGATCGGGGCGCAGCGGTCGATCTGGGAGGACAGGTAGGGTTTCGGACCCTTGCGTCTGGCGGAAGCCAGGCGAGCCGAGCCGAAGCTCGGCCCCACGTTTATTTCGACATGAACGTTGCGATTTCGTTGACTTCGGCGGCGCTGAGGCGGAAGTCGGCGGCTCCGATGATGCCATCGACCTGCGCGGGTGAGCGCATGCCGACGATTGCGCCGGTGACGACCGGATTCCGCAGGGTCCACGCGATGGCGACTTCGCCAGTGGTTCGTCCGTGCTTCTTTCCGATGCCGCGGAGGAGTTCGGCGAGATTGAGGTTCTTCGTCAGCAGCGGCTCCTGATAGTTCGGGGTGCGGCGGCGGAAGTCGTCTTCGGGCATGTTCGCAACGCGCTCGCGCGTCATGGCGCCGCTCAGCAGGCCGGACTTCATCGGCGAATAGACGATCACCCCGATGTTGTTCGCGTCGCAGTACGGCAGGATCGATTCCTCGATTTCCGGCGAGATGATGCTGTAGGGCGGCTGCAGCGAAGTGATGGGAGCAATCTTCGCGATGCGGGCCATCTGGGCGGCGTTGAAGTTGCAGACGCCGATGTAGCGCACCTTGCCGGATTTGCGGAGTTCCTCACAGGCGGCCCATCCTTCTTCGATGTCTTCATCGGGCTCCGGCCAGTGGATCTGGTAGAGGTCGATCGTGTCGACGTTGAGGCGGCGGAGGCTGTTCTCGCATTCCTCGAGGATGGATGCCTTCTTCAGGCTCTTGTAGATGACGCGATCGGTCCCCCAGCGGCGCTCGCATTTCGAGAAAATATACGGCTTCTTCGACAGACCTTTGACAGCGCGGCCGACGACCTCTTCGGAATGGCCGAGTCCGTAGACCGCGGCTGTATCGATCCAGTTGATGCCTTTATCGAGGGCGGCGTGAATGGCGCCAATGGAGTCGTTATCATCCTGCGCGCCCCAGGAGAACGCCCAGTCGGGGCCGCCCATGGCCCATGCGCCGATTCCGAGGGCAGTGATATGAAGATCGCTGTTTCCCAGCCGTCTGGTATGCATAGAGAATACGGTATCGTACGCCGAATGATAAGTTCATTAATGTGAATCGTGTCGTGGTTTCCGGCGCTGCCGGATTTGTTGCTTCTCATCTTTGCGACCGGCTTCTGGCGGAAGGGTATTCCGTGCTCGGGCTGGACAACTACCTGACGGGCGCGCCGCGTAATGTCGCGCATCTGGCGGGTAATGGGGCTT
>CAZPZE010000280.1:0-3668 GCA_964590625.1 uncultured Solibacteraceae bacterium | reverse complement strand
ACAAACCCAGACCGGCGACGACTTTTTCCTCGCCGGGCGCGAAATGACTGCGTGGATCGCGGGCCTCGGATTCCTCTCCGCGAATCTCGGCGCTCTCGAACTGATGGGCTGGTCCGCGGCCAGCTATCAGTACGGAATTCTGGCCACTCACTGGTATTGGATCGGCGCGATCCCGGCGATGCTCTTCCTCGCCATCGTGATGATGCCGTTCTATTACATCAGCAAAACGCACTCGGTGCCCGGCTATCTCCGGCTCCGCTTCGGCGAACCCTCCCGCGCGCTCTCCGCCGTCACCTTCGCTTTCATGACCGTGCTGATGAGCGGCATCAACATGTATTCGATGGCGCTCGTCATGAAGGTGGTTCTCGGATGGGACATCCACTTCAGCATCTGGGTTTCTTCCATCACCGTTGCCATCTATGTCGCGCTCGGCGGCCTGCGCTCTGCCATCTTTAACGAAGTTCTTCAGTTCGTGCTGATCTGGCTGGGCGCGCTGCTGATCCCCATCCTCGGACTCATGGAATCCGGCGGATGGAGCGGTCTGAAGATGAAGATCGCGGAGCGGCTCGGAACCGGCGACTACACGCACCTCTGGAGCACCCTCGGTTCTTTCAAAGACAATCCCATGGGAATCCATTGGACCGGAATCGTTCTCGGCCTCGGCTGGGTCATCTCTTTCGGTTACTGGACAACCGACTTCCTCGTCGTGCAGCGCGTTCTCACCGCGAAGGATCTTCGCTCCGCCAAAATGGCGCCGATCATTGGCGCCGGATTCAAGATGCTGGTTCCTTTCATCGTCATCGTCCCCGGCCTGCTCGGTCTCGCAGTGCTGCCGGAGAAACTGGTGGGCGAAGCGGCGGCCGTCACCACCCACGCCCACAGCTATAACGAAGTTCTGCCCCTCATGCTCGCCCGTTATTGCGGCCCCGGACTCCTCGGCCTCGGCATCACGGCTCTGATCGCCGGATTCATGTCCGGCATGGCTGGCAACGTCACCGCATTCTCCACCGTCTGGACCTACGATATTTACCGCCCGCTGCTGCGTCAGAACGAGAGCGACGAACACTATGTCCGGATGGGCCGCTGGTGCACCATTCTCGGCGTGCTGGTGAGTATCGGAACGGCCTACCTCGTGATGCAGTTCCTCAGCATCATGGATTACGTCCAGGCGCTCTTCAGCTTCTTCATCGCGCCGTTGTTCGGAACCGTGCTCCTCGGCATGTTGTGGAAGAGGGCAACTCCGCAGGGCGGTTTCTGGGGTCTGCTCGTGGGAACCGTATCGTCCGTCGGCATGTGGGCCTGGGTCAAAGTGGATCCCAGCGCACTTTCCGTCATCGCGCTTTCGCCCAACGCCAAAGACATGGCGGAAAATATGTATCGAGCCCTTTGGTCCTGGCTCGTTTGCATGATCGTAACGGTCGTGGTCAGTCTGATGACGAAGCCGCTTCCCGAAAAGCAGCTCGAAGGTCTGGTTTACGGATGCACCGAGATCCCTTCTGAAGGCGACGTGCCGCTGTTCCAGCGTCCGGTCTTCTGGGCGGTGGTGATCTCGGTGATTTTCATAGTGCTGAATCTGATTTTCTGGTAAATTTCGATGGCTCACGATAATACAATTTCCATCTGGTTTTTTATCGGCCTGTTGATTTTGGTTTACGGCGTGCTGATCCTCGGCGCCGGCGTGGCTGATCTTTCATCGCCGCCCCACGTCGTCATGGCGGATCTCCACGTCGGTATCTGGTGGGGAATATTGCTGATCGTCATCGGGGCCGTATACGTCTTCTTCTTCCGTCCGGGACGCGCGCGATGAGCGTCGTTGCCGGAGTGGATTTCGGCACCCTGAGTGTCCGGGTCTCCATTGTCGACAGCGTGCGCGGCCGTATCGGCTCCGGCGTGGCGGAATACGCGCTCCACCGCAAGCGTGACGATCCCGACTACGCGACCCAGAGCCACGCCGACCAGATGAACGCCCTGGCGGAAGCCATGAAGCGCGCGTTGGCCGCCGCCGGTGTAAAAGGCGAAGAGATCCGTTCCATCGCTCTCGATACCACCGGTTCCAGCGTGATTCCCGTGGGCGAGTCGCTCCAGCCGCTCGATGAATACTATCTCTGGTGCGATCACCGCGCCGCCCGCGAAGCGGCGCTGATCACCAGCACGGCGCACAAGTGCGGTGTCGAGGCGATTGACTGGTGCGGCGGGACCTATTCCTCGGAGTGGGGCTTCGCGAAACTCCTGCACTGGCTTCGCCACAATCCGGAGAAACGCAACAATCTGGTCACGGCATTCGAAAACTGCGACATGCTGACGGCCACTTTGTGCGGCTATACGGACAGAGCGCAGGCCCCCCGCAGCGTGTGCGCGATGGGGCATAAATGGATGTGGAATGCCGATCTCGGCGGTCTGCCGCCGGAAGAGTTTCTGCAAACCGTCGATCCACTGTTCACCGGAGTTCGCGCGAAACTCGACGGCAGATATGCCACGTCGGACCAGATTGCGGGACGGCTCTCTCCCTCCTGGGCCGAAAAGCTCGGGCTGACCGCGGGCATTCCGATTCCCGTCGGCGCCTTTGACGCCCACTGGGATGCTGTCGGCGCCGGAGTTCGAAGCGGCGATGTGGTCAACGTTGTCGGAACATCCACCTGCATCATCGCGATCGCCGAAAAAGTCAAACTGATTCCCGGCCTTTGTGGCGTTGTTCCGGGTTCGGTCCATCCCGCGATGGTCGGGATTGAAGCCGGACTTTCCGCCACCGGCGATATTTTCGATGCCATCGCGCGCCGCGCCGGCGCCACTGTCGAAGCTCTTGCGCGCGGTCTGGAGAAATACAGGGCGGGGCAGACCGGACTCCTGCGAATGACCTGGGACAATGGCGACCGGACCGTTCTCGTCAATCCCGAGCTCGGTGGAATGACTCTCGGCTGGAACCTGGTCCACACACCGGCCGACGAACTCTTCGCCGCGATTGAAGGCACCGCTTTTCATACGCGAGTGATCCTGGAGCGAATGGAAGAGCACGGCGTTCCGATCGATCGCGTCATCAACGGCGGGGGCATTCCGGCAAAGAACGAAGTTCTCAATCGGGTTTACGCGAACGTCCTGAACAAACCGGTGCTCGTTCCCGAAACCGAAATCACCAGTCTCGGTTCCGCCATTTTCGCTTTTCTCGCTGCCGGCGAATTTGAGAGCATCGAAGCAGCGCAGCAGGCCCTCTGTCCGCGCCATCGCATCGTGCAGCCCGATCCTGAGGAAGCCCGCGTTTACCAGCAGTTATACGAAATCTACAGGCGCCTGTATTTCGGTTTCGGCCGGCCGGACGCCGACCCGATCTCCGCGGGCGATATCCTGCCGTCGCTCCGTTCGATCGCCGCGGCTTCCAGAGGGAATCGATGAGTCTCGATCGTCTTCGCGAAGAAGTGCTGGACGCCAATCTCGAACTGGTGCGGCGAGGGTTGGTCCTCTACACTTTCGGCAACGCGAGCGGAATCGATCGCGAGCGCGGCCTCGTCGCGATCAAACCCAGCGGTGTTCCTTACGAGAAGATGAAGGCCTCGGACATCGTGATCGTCGATCTGGATGGGAAAGCAGTGGAAGGAACGCTGCGCCCCTCCTCCGATCTCGCAACACATCTGATCCTGTACAAATCGTTTCCGGAAATCGGCGGCGTGGTTCAC
>CAZPZE010000279.1:0-1858 GCA_964590625.1 uncultured Solibacteraceae bacterium | reverse complement strand
GCTCCATAAACGCGCTCCGGCTTGTCCGATCCGGTGATCGTCATGTAGTCGTCGTGATAAGCGAGCAACTCGGTGAAGCTCCGCGCGCTGTCGCGAAGGTCCGCGAAGTCCAGATATGAAAATGGCGGCGTCGGATGCTCGCTTCTTTCGCCCCGCATGATCGTGATCATGTCGCTCGTGTGCGCAATGCCGGGAATGGGATCGAGCAGAGTCGAATTGATCCAGCTGAAGATCGTACTGTTGGCGGCGACGCCCAGCGCAAGGGTGCCGATTGCGACGGCGGCAAAGATCGGATCTCTGATCAGTTGACGAATCGCGAATTTCATATCGTGGAGCAGATTGTCGAACCATACGATACGGTTGCTGAGATAGAAGCGTTCCTTTGCTATCTGCGCGTTGCCGAACTCGACTCTTGCCCTGCGGCACGCCTCTTCTTCGCTGAAGCCCTCGTCCTGTAACGCCTCGGCCTGGAGTTCGATATGCGCCTGGATCTCCTCGGCAAAATCGTCCGCGCTCCGTCTGCGTCTGAACATGACTAGGCCTCCTCGCTGTTCGGCCGTACGTCCAGAATCAATCCCATCGCTCTCGTCAACCGCTGCCATTCGCTGGTCTTTTCCACGAGCTGCTGGCGTCCCCTGGCAGTCAGCGAATAAAAGCGCGCCTTACGGTTGTTCTCGCTGACGCCCCATTTGGCGCTGATCCACTTCTTGTCTTCCAGACGCTGGAGAGCAAGATAGAGCGAACCATGATCGACGAAAAAGACCTCTTCCGACTGACGTTGTATGGAGCGCGCTATGCCTTGCCCGTGACACGAGCCGAGCAGGAGGGTTTTGAGAATCAGCAGGTCGAGCGTGCCCTGCAGGAGGGCGATACGGTCGTCGGGATTGGTTTGGGAAGGCATCCGACCTAAACATGACACGATCTTGGGTCGGATGTCAACAGGAACGAGGCAGCGGAACCGCCGCACCCGGAGCACCTGCTCCTCGAAAGTCCGGATGCGGGACCAACTGCGCGCTGACTATCAGGATGGACAGGATCGACACAAAGAAAGCGCCGAAAGCAAAGAAAGCGCCGAAAGCAAATGCCGACACCTGTCTTTGAGAGGGCGAGCGGCCGCATCGAGAATCCGCCGCCCGTCAGTGACAACGATCTTTCGGGAATCTGGACAGCGCTAACCGAAATCATCCCAATCACCTGCCGCGTGTTCATTCCTGATCGACAGGCGCCCCCGGTCGCCGGTCGTGCTACAAATCGATCGTGACCGGAACGCCCGAAGCTGACAACCATACCCCTGGCTGCGGCCCTACAATCGCATACGAAGCCACCGAAGTCGCTGAAAACACTCAATGTCCCAACGCAAACGAACCCACCAAAACCCCGGGCGAACCCACTCGGACGCCGCGCCAACCCAGCCCAGCCGGGAGCGAACCCACGGCCCCATCCACTCGGTATCTGATATAAGTGTGCCTATGAATCGCCGATCCTTCCTCACGTCTTCCGCAACCGCCGGCGCCGCCATCACCGCCGGAACGCTGGTCACGGAGTCCCCTGTACTGGGCGCGGAGCGCCGTTTCCAACTCGGCTCGGTGACCTACAATCTGCTCCAGAACATGGATCTGGAGACGTGCATCAAAACGCTCGAAAAGGCCGGTTTTGCGGCGATCGAACTGCGTACCGGGCACAAGCATGGCGTGGAGCCCTCAATCGGCCAGGAAGAGCGCGCCAAAGTGCGCGAGCGGTTCACGCAAACGAAAATCAAGCTGCTGAGCTACGGAAGCACGTGCGAATTTGAATCGCCGGATGAAGCGGTACGGCGGCAGAATATCGAACTGGCGAAGAAGTTCGTCGATCTGGCGAA
>CAZPZE010000278.1:0-4471 GCA_964590625.1 uncultured Solibacteraceae bacterium | reverse complement strand
CGTCGTCATGACCGACGCTTTTCTCAGCCATCAGGCATCCATTGGGAACGATTTGATCACGCCGCGTCCGGAATGGGGCTTTCCGGGATTGAAAGCTGGCGACAGCTGGTGCGTCTGCGTGGAGCCGTGGAAGAAAACGTTCGAAGCAGGGATTATCGCGCCGGTGCGGCTGGAGGCCACACATGAACGCGCGCTTGAAGTGGTGACGCTTGAAATGCTGATGAAGTGCGCGCGGGTGAACTGACGTGCTTGAAGTTTCGTGGGGCGCCGGGCCCGGCAGAAGCCGGGCTGCCGAGCCGAAGCTCGGCCCCACGATCAGTGTGATTCTTTAGTGGTGGGCAGCGCAAACGCCACATAGGCGCCCGGCACGGGATCATTCGCGGCGGGATGTCCGGGCACTGCGTGCGTGTGGGTCGTGGAGCGCGCCGCGGCGCAATAGACCACATATTCGCGGCCGCCGAGTTCGTACACGGCGGGAATGCCCTCGACGCCCGCTTCCACTTCGGCTTTCCAGAGTTCCTTGCCGCTATCCACATCAATCGCGCGGATCAGGCGGTCGCGCGTGCCGGTGAAAATCAATCCGCCCGCGGTCACCACCGGGCCCACTTTCGGGAAATGCGATCCCGTGTTAGTGATGCCCTTCGCGGCGAGTTCCGGTACTTCGCCGAGCGGAATCTGCCACTTGATTTTGCCGGTGTTCAGGTCGTAGGCGGTGAATGTGGTCCACGGCGGTTTGATGGCGGAAAGGCCGTTGTTCGTCACCATGAATCCGAAGGGACTCTTGTAGCGCATTGTCGTGGGATCGCCGGTGTCCGGCCCGGAGAGAGTGAGCTTCAGCATCGCCGGAAAATCTTTCGAGACGACGAACATGGTGCCGTGTTCGGGATCGACAGCGCTGCCGCTGAAGTTCGCGCCGCCGTTATTGCCGGGCATCTCGACCGTATTCTTCAGGCCCGGCGGCGTGAACAGGCCTTCGCTGCGCGCCGCGAGAACCTCCGCGCGGATGGTCGCTTTTTCGGCGTCATCGGCGATGTAGGGATTGAGATCATCCGCCGTGAACGATTGGCGCGCGAACGGCGGGGGAGCGGTCGGGAACGGCTGCGTGGGCCACGTCGCTTCGCCAGGCATATCCGACTTCGGCACCGGACGTTCTTCGATCGGCCACAGCGGTTCGCCCGTCACGCGATTGAAGACGTAGAGGAAGCCAGTTTTGCCGGCTTCCGCGACCACATCCACCATCTGGCCGTTGTGCCGCACAGTCAGGAGCTTTGGCGCTTCGGCGTTGTCGTAATCCCAGATATCGTGATGCACCATCTGGAAGTGCCAGAGGCGCTTGCCGGTGCGGACATCGAGCGCGAGCAGGCAATCGCCGAAAAGGTTCTGGCCTTTGCGATCCGCGCCGTAGAAGTTGTACTTCGGGCTGGCAGTGGGCACGTAGAGGATGCCGCGCTTTTCGTCGATCGACACTTCGGACCATGCGTTCGCACCGCCCACGGTTTTCCAGGCGTCTTTCGGCCAGGTGTCATAGCCGTATTCCCCTTCGTGCGGGATGGTGTGGAAAGTCCAGACGAGCTTGCCGGTGTGGACATCGTAGGCGCGAATATCGCCGGGCGCGGAATCGTATTCCTGATTCGTGGAGGAGCCGACGATGACGAGATTTTCGAACACCGTGCCTGGGGTCATCGATTGCACGTTGAGCCGCGGCGTGACTTCGCGGCCCAGCCCTTCGCGGAGATCGACTTTTCCGTCGTTGCCGAAAGCGGGCACGGGAAAGCCGGTGCGCGCGTCGAGTTCGATCAGATGATTGGCGTTCGCGTAGAGCAGGCGACGCTCTTTGCCATCCGCGCTCTGCCAGTAGTTGATTCCGCGCGTGGTGATGGGCCCGCGCTCATTCGGATGCGACCAGATTTCTTTTCCGGTTGCCGCATCCAGCGCCACGATCGAGCTGTTCTTCCCCATCACGTACATCACGCCGTTGGCCACGACCGGATTGAAGAGATAGGGATTGCCGTCGCCGATCGGATATGTCCAGGCGATTTTGAGCTGCGCGACGTTCGATCGATTGATCTGTGTCAGCGCGGAGTATTGCGAATGATCGGGGCCGCCGCCGAAATCACTCCAGGTGGTGTGGGGCTGCTGCGCAAACAGCGCACACGCGATCAAACCAATCCAGACAACTCGCACAACCGCGAGTATAAAGGGTCGGGTTGAGCCTATTTCCCCGAGTCGAGCGAGAAGGCGATCACGCTGTCATCCGTGACGGGGTTGTTGAAGAATCCGCCGCCGGTTGCTGTGATCACGACGTATTGTTTGCCATCGCGGCCCTGGTAGGTTATGGGCGTCGCTTCGGCAGCGCCCTTCAGGTGGTACGTCCAGAGCTCTTTGCCGGTCTTCGCATCGAAGGCGCGGAAGCGCGCGTCATCGGTCGCACCGACGAACACAAGTCCGCCGGCCGTGGAGATTGTTCCGCCGTTACCCGGCCGTCCGGTATTTTGCTTGCCGGGCGGGAGGCTGTCCGTCACGCCGAGCGGCACGCGCCATGCGAATTCGCCGGTGTTCACGTTCACGGCCGTCAGTTCGCCCCATGGCGGCTGCTGGCACGGAATCTGCTGGGTGCTGCCTTCCATAGCCGGCAGGCTGAAGCGGCCGCCGCCCGGCACGCCTTCGTAAGGACCATTGGGATCGACACGATTCCCCACCCCGCGCCCATTGGCGCGGCCGGATTTCGGATCGTGATCCTTGAGGCCCGAAAGCTGCCCGAGCTCATTTGTGTTGACGAACAGATAGCCGAGCTGCGGATTGAACGATGTTCCGAACCAGTTCACGCCGCCGTGGTTCCCGGGGAACTGCACGCGCAGCCGGTTGTAGGCGGGCGGCAGATAGGGCCCGCCCATCTGCACGCCTTCGATCAGCTTTTTGCAGCCTGCTTCGATCTCGGGCGTCACTGTGGCAATGTCTTCGGCCTTCATCGAATTGCGCGCGAGCGGCGCGGGCTTCACCGGGAACGGCTGCGTTTTGGAGGCGCGTTCGAGAGGTACTTCGCTGGCGGGCACGGGCCGCTCTTCCACGCCGAAGATCGGGCTGCCGTTGGTGCGATCGAGCAGGAAGAGCAGGCCGAGTTTATTGATTGCCGCAATTGCGGGGATGGTCTTGCCGTCCTTCTTCACATCGATCAGCGCCATCGCGCCCGTCATGTCGCCGTCCCAGATATCGTGATGGACGACCTGGAAGTGCCAGAGATATTTGCCGGTGTTCGCATCCGCCGCGACCACGCTGGTGCTGAAAAGATTGTCGCCGGGACGGTCACCACCGTATTGGTCGACCGACGGCGCGCCGAACGGCATATAAACGATGCCGCGCTGCTGATCCACCGTGAAGAAGCCCCAGACGTTGACGCCGGAACGATCCTTCCAGCTGTCGCCGCCCCAGCTATCGTGATGGGGTTCGCCCGGCTGCGGAATGGAGTGGAACGTCCAGCGAAGTTTGCCGGTGTGCATGTCCCACGCGCGCACGTCGCCCGCGGGACCGTGCGGAGGGTTCTCCTGCGTGGTGCCGCCGGTGATCACCATGTCCTTGTAGACTTTCGGCGGCGAACTCAGGCCGTCGCGGCCGGGCAGTCCATGCAGAATTTCCGGCGTGTTCAGGTTCACGATGCCGTTGTCGCCGAAGTTGTCGTTCGGTTTGCCGGTCTTCGCGTTGATCGAATACAGCTTGCCTTCGCTCGATCCGAATACGATCTGCGCGGGCGTCTGGCCATCGCCGGGCCAGTATTCCACGCCGCGCGTCGAAGGAACGCTTGCGGGGAGCTGGTACGACCAGATTTCTTTGCCGTCTGTCGGATCGACCGCGACTACACGGGAATGCGGCGTTGAGAGATACATCACGCCGTCGATGACGAGCGGTGTGGCTTCGCTCGCGGCGAAGCCAGATCCGTTGCCGCGGCCGCGTCCACGACCGACCTGGGGAGTTGCCGCTGTCTCACCTTCCGCTTCGCCCGCCCGGCCCGCCGGCGCCGGTGCGCTGCCCGATGCCCCGGCCGCACGCGGCGGCGTCAGATGATAGACCCACGCGACCTTGAGCTGATCGACGTTCTTCGGCGTAATCTCAGTGAGCGGCGAAAAGCGCATCCCTCCCGCGTCATGCCCGTAGGTGGGCCATTCCTTCGCGGGGTCGATTGCGGCGCTCTTCTGCGTCTGCGCGACGACCAGCGCACTGGCAGCGGCGAGGATCGCTCCACCGGCAACAAAGAGGGCTTTGTGCATACTTTTTCCGAGTTACATCTTATCGTTTGGACGCGGTTAGTGGAACGCGCCGAGGATTTTCGAGAAATCGTAAGGCTGCTGCGGGATACCGCTGCATTGGCCGCGCGCGGCGCCTTCGACGCAGCCGTTGTCGTGGCTGACCGACCACATTGACATCCGCACCACCACCGGATTCGCCTGTGCCCAGTCCGCGACCTGCTTTGCGTCGG
>CAZPZE010000277.1:0-5824 GCA_964590625.1 uncultured Solibacteraceae bacterium | reverse complement strand
CGCCTGGCCGACGATGACGCCGCTATTCCAGAACGTAATGCCGGTGGGGACGTTCAGTCCGTCAGCGAAGACGGTGAACTTATCGGCTTTGCCGTCGCCATTGGTGTCTTCGCAGATCTTGATGCGGTCATGCGGTTTCATCTGCGCCCGCTTGGCTGGATCAGGCTCGTTGGCGATGATGTCGTTCGGATAGTCGACTGATTCCACGACCCAGAGGCGGCCGCGCTCATCCCAGTTCATCGCGATGGGCTTGACGATGTCGGGCTCGGAAGCGAAGAGCTGAACTTCGAATCCGGGCGGGACCTGCATGGTCTTCATGGAGTCCTGCGGCGAGAGCGGTTCCTGGAGCTTCAGCGGCGGAACGCGGCGCTCGTAGTTCGGGATGTAGACGCTCGGCTTGTAAGAGACCGAGGGCATCTGAAGCTTCTCCCACATGTCGAGAGTTGAATCGCCGACGGCCCAGAGCGAGGCGTCATGAATGAGCGACTGGAACTGCGGACTTTTCCATGTAGGCTCGTCGTGGCCGAGCGCGGTGTAAACCACGCGGCCTTTGCCCTGATTGCGGACCCAGGTGACGGCTTCGCGTCCGGAGCCTTCGGGACGATCCATCAGGATGGTGCGGTCGGCGGAGGGATTCTTGAAGTACCAGGGTTCGTCCTGTGTCTGGATGCCGGTGATTTCGCGGACCACGGGATGCTGGGCATCCTTGACTGCGGCGTTGATGGGGCCGACGGCGCCGTGGTGATCAGACGAAGCGCCGATGAGCTTCGTGAGGGCAGGGGATTCGACTGCGGAGTGGATGGCGACCAGGCCTTTGCCGCCATCGATCCACGTTGTTAGCGCGGCTTCTTCGGCGGGCGTGATGGAGGGGAAGGTGCCATAGACCATCAGCATGTCGTATTTCGCCAGGTTGCGGGCGTTGAGGTCCGCGACATTATCGGTCCAGGAAACGTTGATGCCTTCGCGCGCGAACGCGGGGACGAAGAGAGCGGTGGCTTTCTGGGTGGAGTGTTCGATGCCGGGCGCTTCATTGCCCAGGAGGAGAATCTCCAGACGGCGGGGCTCGGAGGATCGCGCGGCGGCAGGCGCGGCGGATTTCGCGGCCGCCCTGGCCGGCGCCTTCGCAGGCGCTTTGCTCGCAGGCGCATTCTGGCCGAGGAGCGAAATGGAGGCGAGCGAAACCGCGAACAAGGCGGCCGCCGGCAGCCCGATGGACCAGACGCGGGACGAAACGGGTTTTCTGAGCGATTGCATTCGTAAACTCTCTTTACAAAGAACGTTTTGGCGGGTGCGGAACCCGCGCTACTGGACGGCCGTCCATTGGCAAAGTGGAAACGGTTCCATGTTGGTCCTAAGAATTCTACCCGAACGCCCCATGCAATGCAAGCATTTACGCCGGTTCTTCCCGTCCTGGACGGCCTCATTTGCAGGTCCGCATTGGGCGATAGTTTATCAACCTGAGCCTGCGGCCAGGTTTTGTGAATTCGCGGCCGGGGGCTATAATCCTCCTGGATGAGCTTAACAACTAAACAGGCAATGAAACCCCGATTCGTAATGCATACTTTGCGGGTAGCTACGTGCGTCGCACTTTTCGCCGCTTCCGCTGTTTACGGCCAGACGATCGTGAAGGGAAAGGCCGTATTTAAAGGGACTCCGCCGAGGGTGAGACCGATTTCGATGGACGCCGACCCCGCGTGCGCCGCGAAGCATCCGGGACCGGTTCAACCGGAGACAGCGATCATCAAGGCGGATGGTTCGCTGAAAAATGTTTTCGTCTATGTGAGCAAGGGACTGGAAGGGAAAACATTCCCGACGCCTTCGACGCCAGTGGTGCTCGATCAGACCGGATGCACGTATGCGCCGCACGTGTTCGGGATCATGGTGAACCAGCAGCTCAAGGTGGTAAACAACGATGCGACGACGCATAACGTTCACGCGATGGGGGAAACGAATCCGGAGTTCAATGTCGGTCAGCGCGCGGGCGCGCCGCCGATCGTGAAGACTTTTACGAAGCCGGAAGTGACGATTCCGATTCTGTGCAATCAGCATCCGTGGATGCGGGCGGTGGCGCATGTGATGACGAATCCGTATTTCGCCGTTTCGGACGAGAATGGCGCGTTCACGATCAAGGGATTGCCGCCGGGGAAATATACGATTACGGCGATTCATGAGAAGTTTGGAACGTCGAATCAGGAGATCACGGTAACTGCGGGCAAGCCGGTGCCGCCGCTGACGTTCACGTTCAGCACCGGAACCGCTTCGGTGCCGAGCCCGCTGAAGGTGCTGCCGGCGATGGTGATTGAATAGTTCCCGCGGATCCTTCATGAAATTCGGGGTTAATACATTCATCTGGTCGGAGACGTTTGGCCCACATAGCCTGGAGCTTCTGCCTCGCATCAAGGAGGCGGGGTTTGACGGGATGCAGGTGCCGCTGTTCCAGCCAAAGCAATTTCCCGCGGCGCAGGTGCGGAAGGCATTCGAGGCCAATGGTCTCGAGTGCTCCGTTTGCGCGTTGTTCGTGGATGGGCAGAGTCTGATCAGCGACGACGCGGCGGAGCGGAAGAAGGCGCAGCAGCATATTCAGGACACGATTGCGGCGTCGGCGGAAGCGGGGGCGAAGTTTGTCGGTGGCCCGTTGTATTGCCAGGTGGGATATCTGCCGGGGCGGCGGCGGACTGAGGATGAATGGAAGTGGGCGATTGAGGGCTATCAATCCGCGGTCCCGGCTCTGAAGGCGCACGACATGCAGTTCGGGATCGAGCCGCTGAACCGGTTCGAGACGTTCTTCCTGAATACGAATGCCGACGCGGCGGCGATCTGCGATGCGGTGGGCGATCCGCGGGTCGGGGTTCTTTGCGATACTTTCCACGCGAATATCGAGGAGAAAGATCTGGGCGCGTCCATACGGAAGCTGGGGAAGCACCTGAAGCATCTCCACACGTGCGAGAACGATCGCGGGATTCCCGGGAGCGGGCACGTGCAGTGGGCGAGTTTGTTCGCGGGGCTGAAGGATATCGGGTACGACGGCTGGCTGACGATTGAGAGCTTCGGGTTTGTCGGGGCGCTGAGCGCGGCGGTTTGTATCTGGCGCGATATCGAGAAATCGCCGGATGAGGTGGCGTTCGAGGGCGTGAAGTTCCTGCGGCGGGCGGCTGCGGCCGCTTAAGTTCCAGTAAACAAATCGGAGATTGCAGCGTCTTTAGAACATGCGGCGGACCGTCTGCATCGCAGCGATCGCGTGCACGTTGAGCGCGCAGGATAAACCTGTGTTCGAGGCGGCATCGATTCATCCGAGCGCAGTGGCGGATGGCTCGTTCGGATTCAACATCGCCCATGGCGGGCGGCTCACGGTCAGCAACATGACGGTTTGGAATTTGTTGCGCCAGACTTACGGATGGCGCGACAACCAGATCGTTGGCGGGCCGGCCTGGATTCGGTCCGAGGGATTCGATATTCAGGCGGCGCCTGCCGCGCCCGCGGGGCGGCCGCAGGCGATCGAAATGCTGAAGGCACTCCTCGAAGACCGGTTCCATCTCCGCTGGCATCCGGATACACGCGAGATGTCCGCCTATGCGCTGAAAGTGGACACCGGCGGTTCAAAACTTGCGCCCGCGCATGAAGGTCAGGCGGTGATGCAGATGGGCAATCTGAAAGCGCCGAGTATGACGCTGGATTCGCTTTGCCAGATTCTGGAATTCGATGCCGGCCGGCCGGTGGTGGATCAGACCGGGCTGACGGGGCCGTTCGCGATCGAATTGCACTACGCGCGCAACACCGCAGTTGCCGATACGATGCTGCCCTCCGTGTTTACCGCGGTTCGAGAGCAACTCGGACTTCGGCTGGAATCGGCGAAACTGCCGGTGAAGGTCTTCGTGATCGACGACGTCCAGCGGCCTTCCGGGAACTGATTATCCGGGGTAGTGCGGGGAGAACAACGATTC
This sequence comes from uncultured Solibacteraceae bacterium, assembly GCA_964590625.1. Lineage (GTDB taxonomy): Bacteria > Acidobacteriota > Terriglobia > Bryobacterales > Bryobacteraceae > BOG-234. The sequence goes on along the minus strand of CAZPZE010000277.1, from coordinate 1,883 downwards.
CCGAATCGCTTCGAGCGACGTGTAGCGCGGCTCGTAACCGAGCAGTGCCTGCGCCCGCGCGATGCTGCAGTGGGGCGATCGCGCGATGTGATCCCAGGTGATCGCGGCTTCTTTTTCGGAGACGGTGGCGCGCCATTGTTCCCAGGGAAGGAAGCGGATTTGGGCCGTCCGGCCATACCAGGAAGCCACCGTCTCGGCATATCCGGCCATGGTGATTGCGCCTCGCGAGACAGCGTGAAAGCTCTTGCCTTCGGCGTCGAGCCAGTGCGTCAGTGCGCGGACGAAACACTGGGCGACGTCCGCTGCGTGTACGTGGTGGAGTGTCTCGCGCCCCAGATTGGGCAGGGTAATTTCGCGTCCTTCGGCCAGGTCGCGGAAAATTCGGGGATTGAAATTCGCGGCGGGACTGAGGGGAATCCATCCTTCGCCGACCAGATGGCCGGGATGGATGACAACGGCAGGAACTTCGCTGTGCTCAAGCAGGAAACGCTCGATGCGCGCTTTGCGCTTTCCGTAATCGGAGATTGGCAGGCGAGGGCGATCTTCGGTGGTGGGGACTTCGACGCTCATGCCGTGAACCCAGATCGTGCCGCAGTGCAGGAGGCGCGTGTTACGCCCACGGAGAGCTTCGACCAATTTGCAGGCGGATTCAGGCAAATAGCAGGTGAGGTCGATGATCGCGCCGGCGCCCAGACTGGCGACGGCGTTTTCGAAATCCGGGGAATCGCGGTCGAGAGTAATGCGGTCGACCAGGCTCCAGGCAGCGCTATCGAGATAGGGCTGGCGCGCGCCGCGGGAGATGGACATGGTGTCGAATCCGGCGTCCACGAGGCGTGGGATGAGATAGGTGCCGATGTGGCCCGTACCGCCAATGACTGCAACGCGCATCCGTCGTTTCAGTAGAACATATTCGGGGTGGGGTCATGGAACCGCTTCCACTATTGGCTGGACCAGTGATATAGTGGCGTGGTTTATGGATATAACACCTCTTTCCCGCCGCCGGTTCGCATTGCTCGCCGGAACCGCGATTGCCGCGCCGGCGGTGCGGGCGCAGTCCGAGTCCGGCTCCGCGAGCGCTGTGATGGGGCGCATCCTGAAAGAACTCGGCGGGGACGCGCCTCCCAACACCGCGGACGGATTCAAGGCGGGAGATCCGAATGCGGCGGTGCACGGTATCGCGACGACGGCGATGGCGACGGTAGATGTGCTGCGGCAGGCGGTGAAGGCGAAGACGAATCTGGTCCTGACGTACGAGCCGGTGTTCTTCAGCCGCGCTGACCGCCCTGCCATTCCTGGCGGACGCGGTCCGGGCGGCCTCGATCCGGAGGATCCGGTTTATCAGGCGAAGAAGAAGTTCATCGACGACAACGGGCTGATCGTTTATCGCTTCCACGACCGCTGGCAGGCGCGGCGGCGGGAGGATATGGTGACGTCGCTGGCAGAAGCGCTCGGCTGGGGGAAATACCGCGTGAAGCCCGATGATGTTCTGTATGACATCCCGCCGGCGACCGCCGAGCAGGTGGTGGCCGGGATTCGGACGCGACTGAAGCTGAATGGCGGACTGCGAGCCGTCGGCGACCGCACCGCGCGGGTGCGGCGCGTGCTGCTGCATGCGGGATCGATGACGCCCACCATCATGTGGACTCGCTACAGCGAAGCCGATCTGATCATCGCCGGCGAAGTGCGCGAGTGGGAAAACACGCATTTCGCGGCGGATCTTTTCACTGCCGGTGAGAAGCACGGGCTGGTGACGATTGGCCGCGTGGTTTCGGAAGATCCGGGGATGCAGGTGTGTTCGGCGTGGATCAAAACGTTTGTTAAAGACGTGCCCGTGCAGCATTTCGCGGCCGGTGACGCTTACTGGAGGGCAGTCTGATGACGGC
>CAZPZE010000276.1:0-14618 GCA_964590625.1 uncultured Solibacteraceae bacterium | reverse complement strand
CTGAATGACGCCGTGACGAGGCCCATCAGCGCCTCGCCCGCGATCAGGCCGGATGCCGCGAGTACTCCCACGCTTTCGATGCGAGTCCGCTGCGCTTCGTTCATGCCGCGCTTCGCCGCGATGCTGTCCGATATCCAGCGCACCATGCCGCCGAGGAAAATTGCGGATGTGGTTCCCACCGGCAGATACATCCCGATCGCCACCAGCATTGGGCTCTTCACGCCGATCATGATCATCGCGATACCCATCAGGATTCCAGCGATGATGAGCGGCCACGCCATATCGCCGCCGACGATGCCCTGCGCGAGAGCGGCCATCAATCCCGCCTGCGGCGCTGCGAGATGGCGGTCGCCGAAGCCGATGCCGCCCTGGTTGATGTTGCCCTGGTGAAGCACGAGGAGCGGGAAGTACATCACCGCGCTCGCGAGTACAACCGCAATCAATTCCACGATCTGGATGCTGCGCGGGGTGCCGCCGAGAATGTAGCCGACTTTGAAATCCTGCAGAAGCTCGCCCGCGGTCGCGCTCGAAACGCAGACCACGGCCGCGACGCCGAGCACCGCAATCACGCCGCTCGCGCCATGGACTCCGAGCGCCACCATGAGCAGCGCCGCGATGATCAGAGTGGAAAGCGTGAGGCCGGAGATCGGGTTATTGGAAGATCCGATCACGCCCACCAGATAGCCGGAGACGGTCGCAAAGCAGAACCCAACGATCAGCATGACGACGGCCGCTGTCGCGCCCGCCACGATTCCGCCGGAGAGGTACGAATACAGCACGATCATCAGCGAAAACACCACGAAGACGCCGAACAGCACCACGCGCGAACTCATGTAGCGCTCCGTGCGAACCGTGGAATCCTCCGGCACGGCGCCCGTTTTCATCTCTTTGAACGCACGCGAGAGTCCCACGCCCAGCGATTTCCGCATCCGGAAGAGTGTGTAAGCCGCGCCGGTGAGCATGCCGCCCACGGCGACCGGGCGGATGATGTATTTCCAGACATTGTTCGCGACGTCGAGCCACGATTCATCGCCCGTCGCCTGCGCCGGAATGAACGCATGCAGTTGCGGGCCGAGGAAGTAGATCAGCAGCGGAATCATCAGTCCCCAGGCGAGAACGCTGCCCGAAAAGTTCAGCGACGCGAGCTGCGGCCCGATCACATAGCCGACCCCGATGTATGCCGGGCTGACCGAAGGTCCTGAGAAAACGGTTACGCCGCCGGTTGGAAGCCGGTTGGCCGTGTCAGCGCCGCCGAGGCGCAGACCGCTTGTGCCGATCGAGCCAAGGCGGAAAAACCAGTCTTTGTCGGTTGCGAAAACGTTGAGCGCCCCCGCGAGCAGCACAGCCGCGCCGGTCGCCATGTTGTAGAAAAGATGCTTCGCGGCCTGCGCGCCAAGCTGTCCGGCTTTATGGATCTGCGATGCCGCTACGGATTCGGGGAACGGCAGCGTGTCGTCCTCTACCAGAACTCTTCGAACCAGCGACACGAACAGCACGCCGAGCACGCCGCCGATGATCATCAGGGCGGTGGATTTCCAGTATGCGACGCCGGGCGAGAAATCGAGCCAGGAGCGCGAGATGACGAATGCGGGAATCGTAAAAACCGCGCCTGCCGCGACCGATTCCCCGATCGACCCCGCGGTTCGCGCAATATTTTCTTCGAGGACCGTGCTGTCCTTGAATAGGCGCAGCACCGCCATGCCAATCACGGCGGCGGGATAAGTCGCCGCCACCGTCTGCCCCGCTTTCAATCCCAGGTAGGCGTTCGCCGCACCGAGGATCACGCACATCACGAGCCCGAGAATCACGGCGCGCGCCGTGAACTCCTTCATCTGGACATTCGGCGGGACAAACGGCTTGTGCTGGCTCATGCGAGTCTTGCCTTGACCTTTTCCGACAGCGCTTTGCCGTCCACGGTCTTACCGGCCAGCTTCGCCTGCGCGGCCTTCATGACGAGACCCATCTGTTTTGCCGACGTAGCGCCGGTCTCGGCGATGGCGGCTTCGATTGCGGCGTTCATCTCTTCGTCACTCGCCCCGGCCGGCAGATAGCTCTCGATGATCGCCCGCTGCGCCTCTTCTTTTAAGGCCGCGTCCTCGCGTCCGCCCTTACGAAACATTTCTGCCGCGTCGGTTCGCTGTTTCACGAGAATTTTCAGAACCTGGAGGTCGCCTGCATCGTCAACCTTCTTTGGCGCTGCATCCACGTGAGCTTTCATGAGCGCCGCTTTCATCATCCGGACGGTGCTCAGACGCTCTTCATCGCGGGCTTTCATCGCTTCGGTGATGTCTTTTGCAAGCTGGTCAATTAGAGGCATGTATTTGATATTCTAAAGAATCTTACCCGACCCATGCACGCTCGCAACACGCGTTTATTGCGTTGCGGGCTCCAGTCGAACTGCGAGCGGAGTCCACGGCATGGGAAATCGATGCGCGCACTTTGGCTTTGCAGTGTGCCGCGCCGCACTTCGATGAATCGCGGCTCCGGCATTGACCGTTGTAAACTACCGAGTTTGTACGGAGAATAAACACCCATGAACGTCGTCATCGCGGAACCCATGGCCCAGGCGGGCATCGAGCTTTTTCAGGCGCAGGAAGGCTGGAATGTCATCGTTTCGAACCCGAAAGAGTACTCGAAACATCTCGCGGATGCCGACGCTCTGGTAGTGCGCAGCGCCGTGCAGGTGACGCCGGGGGTGCTGGAACAGGCGCCGAAACTGCGCGTGATCGGGCGCGCGGGCGTGGGCGTCGATAACGTCGATCTTCCGGCCGCCACGGCCGCGGGCGTGCTCGTCATGAATACGCCGGGCGGCAATGCGGTGTCGGTCGCTGAACATGTGATGGGCTTTATGCTCTCCATGGCCCGGTCCATCCCGCAGGCCAGTGCTTCAACGAAATCCGGCAAGTGGGAGAAGAAGAAATTCCTCGGCAATGAGTTGCGCGGCAAGACGCTGGGTATTGTCGGACTAGGCAGTATCGGACGCGAAGTGGTCAAGCGCGCCCGCGCGTTCGAAATGAAAATCGTGGCGAGCGATCCTTATGTCACGCCCCACATCGCGGCGGACCTTGGCGTCGATCTGGTTTCGCTGGCGGACCTTTATAAGCAGAGCGATTACATTACGCTCCATGTCTCGCTGACTCCCGATACTGAAAAAATGCTGAATGCCGATGCGCTCGCGCAGATGAAGAACGGCGTTCGCATCGTGAACTGCGCCCGCGGCGAACTGGTGGATGAAGGGGCCCTGAAGGCGGCGATCGAAGCCGGCAAAGTGGTCGGCGCGTGCCTCGATGTATACGCGAAGGAACCGACCGATGCTTCCTACCCGCTTTTCGGGCTCGATAACGTGCTGGCGACGCCGCACATCGGCGGATCGACCGAAGAAGCGCAGGAAATTGTGGGGGTGCGGATCGCCGAGCAGATGGTGGAGTACCTCCAGAATGGCGTCGCGATCAATGCGGTGAACATGCCGGCGCTCTCGCCCGAGCAGTATCGCGCAGCTTCGCCGTTCATCGAGCTGGCGCAGCGCCTTGGCAGTTTTGCGTCGCACCTGGCGACCGGGAATCCGACGACGATCCGGCTGACCTACTCCGGCCGCATTGCCGAGATGAATACCAGCCTGCTGCGCAATGCCGGTCTGGCTGGCGTGCTCGGGCGGTCGGCTTCGAAGGCCAATGTAGTCAATGCGATGCAGATCGCGGCGGAGCGCGGTTGGAACGTGGCGGAAGTGCATGATAAGCGCAGCGCCCACACCGATTCCATCCGGCTCGAAGTGGAAACCGATTCGAGCGTAACGACTGTGGAGGGCGCGGTCGTGCTCGGCAAGCCCCGCCTGATGCAGGTGGATGGCATTTATTGCGAAGCGTCGCTGACCGGCCACGTCGTTTGCATGAAGAATCTGGATGTGCCGGGCGTGATCGGGCATGTGGGCTCGGTTCTCGGCGCCAATCGGATCAATATCGCGAATTTCTCGCTGGGACGCCGGGATTCGGGCGAGCCCCTCGAGGCGATCGCCGTGGTTTCGACCGACACGCTCGTTCCGCAGGAAGTGCTGGATCAGCTGATGTCAAACCCGGCCGTGAAGCTGGCGCGCGCGGTTCCCATCAGTTAGCGCTCCCGCGATTTCCGCTACTTGCCGGCTGCCGGATAGCAGCCGAGCACGCGCCACATATCGGCCAGCTCCGCCAGGTGGCCGAGTGCATGTCCGGTCACCGGGTCATTGGTGTGCCCGACAAAGTCTACGTAGAACAGATAATCCCACGGTTTGCCGCGCAGCGGTCTTGACTCGATTTTGGTTAGATTCAGATCCCGGAGCGCGAATGCGCTGAGTGCGCGGAATAGCGCACCGGGGATATTTCTCACAGTAAATACCACGCTGGTCTTATAACGGATTTCTGGAATTCTCTTCGCGGATCCTTTTGCGGAGGGTTTGTTCAGGAGAAAGAACCGGGTGTAGTTTTGCCGGTCGTCTTCGATCGATTTTTCCAGAATTCTTGCCCCGTAAATCTCCGCCGCGGTCGCTGAGGCAATCGCGCCGGCATCCGTTAAGCCCTGTTCCATCAGCATTTTGACACTCCCTGCCGTGTCATAGAACGGGGTCTTCTCGAAGTGCGGATTTTTTTCGAAAAAATGACGGCATTGATTGAGCGCAACCGGGTGCGAATAAACACGCAGGATCTGTGATCGTTTTACTCCCGGCGGAACGATCAGGTTATGAATGATGCGGACAAAAGTCTCGCCCTCAATGGGGAGGTTGTACTTGAGCAGGTGATCGTAATTCTCGTGAACGGATCCGTGTAAGGTGTTCTCAATCGGGATCACCGCGGCGGAAACTTTTCCATTTGAGGCAGCCTCGAATACCTGATCGAAAGTTGCGAATGGAACGGGAGTATATCCAGGCACTAGTTGGGATGCCGCCACCTGGCTGAAGGCGCCGAGCTCGCCCTGGAATCCAACGGTTCGCTTCATCGAAGATCTCCTTCCTGCGATCACACTCCAGTATGCGCTTGGGTGGGGCGCGGGCGCCTGATCCGCCTTCTACGTCCGCGCGTATGCTGAGTTTAGCAGCATTTCACGCGGTTAATCTAAAAAAAATCGAATAGAGCCCGGCGAAGAAATAGGCAATTCCAAAGTGACTCGGGTGCTTATTAAAGAGAGTGAAAATATCTCTTTATTTCGGAGGCGAATGCGACTATCATGAGCGAGGGCCGTCAGCGGAGTCTACTCCGCTCACCCCAGGTAGCAGCGGGGCTGCATCACTTTATCGAACGAATGGGGAGTGTCGTTCTGAATTCGGAACAAAACTCCGCGCATTCTGTTGATTGCGAACAGCATTGACGATATAATTCCCCTGTGGCGCGCCCCGGCCCCTCTGTTTGAGCGCGCCGGCGCAACCTCTGGATGATCGACTGATGGAATTGGCTGGACAGCGACTGCGCCGCGCACGGGAACGTCTGAACCTGCGCTTCCGCGATGTAGAGCTTGCCAGCCAGCAAATCGCCGAGCGCCATGATAATCCGGAATTTGCGGTTCTGATCAGCCGTCTCTCCGACATTGAAAACCAGGGTACGCTGCCCTCCATCTATCGTCTCTATTCTCTTTGCTGTATTTACCGTTTGGACCTGAATGAAGTACTAGGTTGGTACGGGATCGGTACCGAGCAAATGGCGTCGGACGCGGGGCAGATATCCATTGAAAAAACGCATGCGGTCGGTTTTCAGGCCGATGGCGGCGCGGAAGTCACCATACCGATCTCGTTGAATCCCGGTATTGATCTGAGTAAAACCACTTTTGTCAGTGAAGTTGTACAAAGGTGGGGGAAATTGCCGCTCGCGCTGGTGGGCGGCGTGGACGTAAAAAGATATCGCTACGGCTTTGTGGGAACGGAAGACTGGAGCATGCACCCCGCAATTCCCGCAGGTTCGTTACTGGTGATCGATGATTCCCGGCGCAAGGTGCAGGCGAATGGCTGGACGAATCAGAGCGATCGTCCTATTTATTTTCTGGAACATCGCGACGGGTTTTATTGCCGCTGGTGCAGTCTCAAGGATGGAATCCTGAGCCTGGTTCCGGATCCGTCGTCTCACGCGCCCATTCTTCACTTCAAATATCCGGACGAGATCGAAGTGATCGGCCAGGTGGTGGGGCTGGCTATAAGTCTGGGTCCCGAGAAGCAACGCCGCACTCGGTCCTGATCAGCTCGAGCACCGTTTCGAGATCCGTATAAAAGAGTTTGCGCTCCACGTCGCGGGATTCCGCCGGAACCCATGACGCATAAGGCCCGAGCACAAGCCAGTTTGCGAGGATTTTATCGTGGTCACCGCCGAGACTGGCGAAGTAGGCTTCGAGCTCTTCCTTCTGGCGTTCCAGTCCGAAACAAAGCCATTCCTGAAAAGCAGTGAGGTGGCTGCGGCGGATCAACCCGTCTGCTTCCTCCTCACCAATTCGCTCCGCGAGGCCGAAGTGCTCGTAAGTCCCTTTGTTGGCGTTTCTTAGTGAGGCGAGGTAGGCAAGGCGGCCGAGCGGGGATTCAATCCCGGCAAGCGTCTTCCGCCATGATTCGGCGATCGCCGCCTGCCTCTCACTGGCCATAATCTCAGGTTAAATTGTACACCGTTTTGGATCTATACTGCCGTTCGATAGCTAACTACAGAAAATCGAGGACCAGGACTTTCTGAATAGGTAACTTTTTCACGCATTTAGCCAATTTGGGCGGGATTCTCCTTAGACTCCAAAGTGTCAGCCGACGGTTGACCCCAAGAAAACCCAAGGAGCCCCAAACCCAAATGCGTAAACTTATGATTGTTCTTACCTTAGCTGCGTCGTGGCTGGCCGTTTCGGCGAGCATGAGCGCATTTCCGCCTCCGCAGTGCGCGCCCGACTGCCTGATGACGCGCTAAGTCCTGGTGCGGTAGGATTTAGATATCCGTCCGGGATGTCGGGAATTCTACGGTGCTTTCCAATCAGACGTCGGACATATTATTAATCTTGCAGGCAGCCGCCGCGGCCTTCGCGGTCGCGCGGCTGCTTCAGTTTCGTCTCACCTCCCGTTACGTTTACCTGTTTTCCTATCTTGCGGCTACCGCAGCCTTTGACCTTGGGCTGAGTCTTCTGGCCCGGCGTTCCCACGAGTATTACTGGACCTTTATCGTGGCTGGCCCCACAATCTGGCTGACCGCTTCATTGGCCGTCTACCAGATGTTCTCTCTCATCTTCCGCGATTTTCCGGGCCTGCGAACGGTTGGTCGATGGGCGCTCAACGGTGCTCTCGCGATCGCGGTTGTGGCGTCGGTGGTGATATTGCGCGCGCCTGGGCCGGAGCTGTCGATCCGGAGCAAAGGGCTATATTATGAACTCGTATTCGACCGCTCCCTGCACTTCGCGCTGGCGGCGATCATTCTTGTGCTGATGTTGTTCCTCTCGCGCTATCCGCTGCACCTGGATCGAAATACGTATGTGGCGAGCGGATTCTTCAGCGCGGTTTTTCTTGCCGAATCCGTCACGCGGCTGATCGACACTCTGTCTCCCGTTCTTTATGCGAATGCGGTGGATACCCCGGAGATCGCCTTCGTCGCGCTTGCTTTTGTCGGCTGGGGAGGCATGTTGCGCGCCGCCTCCACCACCCCTGTGCCTGCGCGACAACCCGTGAACGCCGTCCGCGAAGCCGAGCTCCTGCGCCAGCTGGATGCGCTGAACGGCATATTGAGCCGCTCGGTCCGGCGGTAATATTGCCAAAATTGTCTGGTACCGGTAGCACTCCCGGTTGCAAATTCACTAAAGTTTCGATATTCTCAAGTCAATAAAGCAGAAAAGGAATTTCGGTGGCGTTCCTGATTATTGCGTTGTTCGTAGTGCTGGCAGCAGGTTGTGGAATCCTGATGCTGGTGGCCAGAATGCGATTACTCGATTCCGTGGCCCAATCCAACCTCCCTTTGCCCGACGCGGCGCGTTACCGGCCGATGTTGCGGCTGCTTTCGAGTGACGATCTCAATTTCGCCGCGCGCCATCCTGTGCTTCGCGCGAAAATCGCAGCGCGGCGGCGCGAGCTGTTCCGCGGCTACGTCCGCTGCCTGACAAAGGATTATGGTCGCCTGCTTGCGCGCGTCCGGCGTCTGATGGTGGAATCCGGAGTCGACCGGCCTGACCTCGCAAAAGCCCTCGCGAAGAACCAATTCGTGTTTGCCCTGGCTCTCTGCCGCATCGAACTGCATCTGCGGCTGCACGCGCTCGGACTCAGCAATGTGGATGTTTCGGGGCTGGTGGAGGCTCTCGACGGGCTTCGGGCGACGGTGAACGTCATGAGCCCCATGGCGGCCACTTCCGCTATCTAATTCCTCACAATCAATCCTGCTCAACTTCGCTCGCGGGAATGCCTGTCTCCCAGGACTGGTATTTCAGCTCTACGCCAAGCAGTTCACGAATTTTTTTTCCATCCACAAAGCGTCCTCGCTGCGGGACGGATAATTCACCGGGAATTTCCGGAAGTTCGATCCCGATGCGTGCCGCATACCAGCGGATTACTTCGGAGCTTGCGGCCGGGCGATCGTCGGCTACCGGCCATGCGCCCGTGAGGTTGGAATCGATGCCGGCTGCGAGGAGAGCGGCGAGATCATCCACGTGAATGCGGCTGACGACGCTGCCCGCGCCGCGCGGCAGACCAGTCAGAGTGCCATCGCGCAGGCGCATGTGGATGCCGCGGCCGGGCCCATAGATCGCGGCGCTGCGAAGAATGAGCGTCGGGATGCCGCTATTGACGAGCCATTCTTCGTCGGCGAGTCGTGCTCGGCCTTTTTCGTCATCGGGAGCGGCAATCGTGGTTTCGTCGACGTTCGTTTGCGGGCCGTAAACACCGGTGGAAGAAATGTAGAGAATGCGGTCTGGCGCAACAGCGCGGATATATTCCCGAATGGCCGATTGATCTGGTTCTTCGACCGGAGGAATGGAATGGACCAGGACTGCGCCCTGCGGAAAGCCCTCGGGCCGGGGAGGATGGCCGGTTGCAGTGTAAAACGCGCGGCCGGATTGTTTTAGCTGCGCTGCGAGACGTCTTGTGGTGAAGCCAGGGCCGAGAATAATGACGGGCCGCGGCATTTCAGACAAGCCGCTGCAGCGAACGGAGAATGCCATCGGGTTCGCGGACGCCTTCGGCGACGACGGCGTCGGCGCGCGATTGCGTGTCAGCCACGGCATAGATGCGCAGCTCATCGGCATTGCCGGAAGGCCGGATGTGGGCGACTTCGCGATTGGTGAAAATGATGCGAACGCCGTCGGTGTAATCAAAGCGATCGATGGACGAAAAGCCGAGTGCAGGTGTGAAGATCTGTTTCGCGACGTCTTTGTTATCCGGTTGCGAGAGACGTTCCATGATGCGGAGGCTGATCTCGCGCGGAAAATCTTTCAGCAATCCGGCGCGGCTGAAGCGCTTCGGCAATTCGTCGAAGAGATCGGCGACCGCGACGTCCCGTTCGGCGGCCGCATGGAGCACGGAGAGAATCGGGAGAAAGGCGTCGCGCGTGGCGAGCGCCGCGAGCGTGCGGCCGTGGCGAGTGACGTCCGCGCCGAGGAGAAATCCGCCATTGGCTTCCCAACCGCAGACCGCTTGACGGCCCTTCGCCGACGCGGCAGCCATGCCCGCGACGACGTACGGCGACCCAATGCGGGTCTTCGCTTCGAGAACGCGGGCAAGCGCGCTGTGATCGATCGCGTCATTGCACGTCACGGGTACCACGACTGCGCCGGCGTTCAGATACTGGGCCGTGATCATGCCGACCAGATCGCCGCCGAAGAATTTCAGCTGGCCGCTGGAATCGAATGCGAGAAGGAGCGGGCGGTCACTGTCGCCATCGGTGGAAACGACGGCCCAGAGGTTCGGATGATGGCTGGCCAGTTTGCTGATCGTGTCGAGCTGATCGACTCCGATGTTTTCCGTGTCGATCGGGACGAAGGTGTCACTGCGGCCGGCGGGAATGACTTCTGCTCCGAGATGGGAGAGCACGTCGGCGAGCAGGTCGCGGCCCACCGCGGAATGCTGATAAACCAGAATGCGCCGCCCCGCGAGTGAGCCAGGCTGTGCAGGGAAGAAATCGAGGTAGCGTGCGGCGTAGCTTTCGCGCCCGGCATCGAGGACGGGGGCAGCCGGACGGCGCCGGCGGAGCGTACCGGATTCATCGAAGAGTGAGTGATCGAAATCCTGCGCGCAAATTCGCGCGCGAACTTCGGCGACCTTCGCGCCGATCGGCGCCTCGTGTTCCTTCAGCAACTCGCCGCGCGATGTGTTGAGCTTGTAGCCATTGCGATCGAACGGGATGTGGCTCCCGGTGATCATGATGCTCGCCTTGCCGTGCAGCAGCGCGTAGTACATCAGGGCGGGCGTGGGGATCTGGCCGAGACTGACGCCGCGCATACCGGCGTCTTCGATTGCCTGGGCTACCGCTTCCATCAGCGTCGGAGAGCTGGGACGGAGATCAAGCGCGTAATAGAAGTCATCACCGCGCCGAATGCCGCCATCCTGCGGTGAGAGCGAAAGCAGGTATTCGAGCTCCGCGGTGACGTTGATGTAGATTTCGAGCTGCGTGAGATCGGCGATGAGTCCGCGGCGGCCGCTCGTCCCGAAACCGAGCGGATTCGGCGCGTGATTCAGGCGGGAACGAAGATCGGGCATCGTCAGTTCTTTCGCAGCGCGCGGGCGAGTTGCGCACCACTCGCGAATTCGCGTTCGAAATGGCCGCGCAGCGTCTGCAGCTTCGCGATATAAGCGTCGAGCGCCGCGCCGACTTCGGTCTGGTTGGTTTCCAGAATGTCGCGCCAGAGATCGTAGGAGCTGAGCGCAAGGCGCGTCATATCCATGAGGCCGGGGCCGGCAACCGTCGTAGCGGCTGGTTGCTGATCCTGAATCGCCGCCGCGAGTGCCGTTGACACAAGCTGCGGCAGATGCGAGCTCCAGGCGACAAGCCGGTCATGCGTGGCGGCATCGAGGATGCGGAGCTGCGCGCCGATTCGTTCGAGCCAGCCGCGAAATTCCGTTGCCATCGCGCTGTCGCCCGATGAAGTAAGAATCCACGGACGGCCGCGGAAGAGATCAGCGTCAGCCGCTTCGGCGCCGCGCTGTTCTTTACCGGCCATGGGATGTCCACCGATGAAGGCGGCGCGGTGCAGGTGGGCCTCGGCGGTTTCGCTGATGGCGGCTTTCGTGCTGCCGGCGTCCGTCACGAGCGCGCCGGGATGGACCAGCGGATCGAGATGCCTGAGAGTTTCGAGAATCCCGGAGATCGGCTGCGAGAGAAAGATGAGATCGGCTTCGGCGGCAGCCTGTTCGAGCGGTGCGCCCGCGTCGATGGCGCCGCGCTTCTTCGCGGCGTCGATACTGCGCGGTGAACTGACGCCGGTAATTGCGCCCGTGAAGCCTGCTTTGCGGAGCGCGAGTCCGAAGGACGCACCGATCAGGCCCACTCCGACGATCGAGACGCTGCGCATCAGATGCTGCGTCCTACCGCAGCTGCGATCTGGCGAAGCTGCTTCATCAGCTCGAAATATTGCTCGCCGCTCAGCGACTGCGCGCCGTCACTCAGCGCGTGATCGGGATCGTGGTGGACTTCCATCAGCAGCCCGTCGGCGCCCGCGGCGATCGCGGCGCGGGCCATCGGCGGAACCTGATCGCGCCGGCCGGTGCCGTGCGAGGGATCGCCGACGATCGGAAGATGCGACAGCTTCTTGACTACAGGTATCGCCGAAACGTCGAATGTGTTGCGCGTATAAGTTTCGAACGTGCGAATGCCGCGCTCGCAGAGAATCACATCGTAATTACCGCCGGAGAGGATGTATTCGGCGGAAAGCAGAAGCTCTTCGATGGTGGCCGAAAGTCCGCGCTTCAGCAACACGGGCTTGCGGGCTTTGCCCAGTTCGCGCAGCAGCGTGTAGTTCTGCATGTTGCGCGCGCCGACCTGGAGGATGTCGGCATATTTCGTCAGCAGCGGAATCTGTACGGCATCCATCACTTCGCTGATGACGAGCAGGCCGCGGCGGTCGGCTGCGTGGCGAAGGAGCTGAAGGCCTTCCTCGCCCAGCCCCTGGAAGCTGTAGGGCGAAGAGCGAGGCTTGAACGCGCCGGCGCGAATCACTTTCGCGCCCCCGTCGGCGACAATATCCGCCGCGCGTTCGATCTGGTCGCGACTCTCGACGCTGCACGGGCCGGCCATGATGACGACTCGTTCACCGCCGATTTCCACGTTCCCCACGCGCACAACGGTGCCCTGCGGGCGGAACCCGCGGCTCGCCAGCTTGTAGGGCGAAACGATGCGGTGGACTTCCTTCACGCCTTCCATGACTTCGAAGACGCCCATGTCGAAATCGGTCTGGCCTCCGACGCCGCCGAGGACGGTGTGGAGTGTGCCGGTGGAGCGATGCACGTCGAAGCCGTCCTGAATGAGACGGTCGATCACCCGCTGGATCTGCTCGGGCGACGCGTTTTCTTGCATGACGACTAGCATGTTTGCGGGCCCACCTTAAAGCACCATCCGGTCGCGCTGAACTTTACGCATTTCATCGATAATTCGTTCGAAAATTCGCTTCATCGCGTCTTCGGGCAATGGGCCGTGATTGGCGGAGGCGATATTGGCGTAGACCGCATCCTCGCGCTTCGGCTCATAGACGGCCATTTGAGCGCTCTTTTTTATGTTGCCGATTTTCTCCACGATGGTGGTGCGCTCGTTGAGGAGCGCGACCAGACGGCGATCCACATCGTCAATATGCTCTCGGCAGGCAGCCAGCTGAGTTTCAGGCGTATCGGGCATGATGCGGTTTTTAAGATATCGCAGCGTGGCCGCGAAGTGGGCGAGTGAGGTCCCGCATCAGGGCTTCGACGCCATTCGGGTCGCGGGCGATCTGGCGAACGATGGCGCTGCCGACGACGACCGCATCGGCATGGCTGGCGATCGCGGCGACCTGATCGGCGTTGGAGATTCCGAAGCCCATCGCGAGCGGCAGATCGGTGAGCGCGCGCATGCGCTCGATCAGCGGCAGCGCGGTTTCGGAGAGCGATTGCTGTTCGCCCGTGATGCCGGTGCGTGAAACGAGATAGATGAAACCGCTCGAATAGTGGGCGACGAGCTGCAGGCGATGATCGGTGCTGGTGGGCGCTGCGATGAACACGGTATCGATGTCCGCATCGCGCATGACTTTGACATAATCGCCGGCTTCCTCGACGCTGACGTCGATCAGGAGGCAGCCATCGATGCCGGCGGCTTTCGCATCCGCCGCGAGGCGCGCGAAGCCATATCGCAGAGCGGGGTTCAGATAAGTGAACAGAAGCAGCGGAATTTCGGACGTCTTGCGGACCTCGGCGGCGATTTCGAGAACCTTCTTCATCGTGGTGCCGGCGCGGAGGGCCCGATCGCCCGCCACTTGAATGATGGGACCGTCCGCGATCGGGTCCGAGAACGGCACACCGAGTTCGATCAGATCGGCGCCGCCGCGTTCGAGCGCCGCGATCAGGCCGGGAGTCGCCTCCGGAGTGGGATCGCCGGCGGTCAGGTATGCCACCATTCCCTGGCGATGCTCTTTGCGCAGCCTTTCGAAAAGCTGTCCGATGCGCGTCATTCCTGGTCCATCTCTTTCAGGTTCTCGCGATAAATATCGATGTCTTTGTCGCCGCGTCCGGAGAGGTTGACGATGATGATGTGTCCGGCGGGCGCGGTTCGCGCGCGGTCAATCGTCTCCGCCACGGCGTGCGCGGATTCGAGCGCGGGGATGATGCCTTCGGTGCGGCTGAGCATCACGGCGCCTTTGATGGCGCGGTCATCGTCGCAGGAAACGTATTCGGCCCGCGCGAGATCGTGCAGAAGGGCGTGTTCGGGGCCGACGGACGCGTAATCGAGACCGGCCGAAACGGAATGCGTGAGAGCGATCTGGCCGTCTTCGTCCTGCAGGAGATAACTGTAGGTGCCCTGGAGAACGCCGGGCGTTCCGCCGGCGAAACGCGCGGCGTGGTCGCCGAGTTTCGCGCCGCGTCCGCCGGCTTCGACGCCGATGAGCTTCACGGAAGTGTCTTCGAGAAACGGATGAAAGATGCCGATGGCGTTGCTGCCGCCGCCCACGCAGGCGACCACGGTATCGGGCAGCCGGCCTTCGGCTTTCAGGATCTGCGCGCGCGCCTCCACGCCAATCACGCGATGGAAATCGCGCACCATCATCGGATAAGGATGGGCGCCGAGCGCTGACCCGAGCAGGTAATGGGTGGTGGCGACGTTGGTGACCCAATCGCGCATCGCTTCGCTGATGGCGTCTTTGAGCGTGCGGCTGCCGGTGGTCACCGGAACGACTTTGGCGCCCAGCAGGCGCATGCGGAAGACGTTGAGGCGCTGGCGCCGCATGTCTTCCTCGCCCATGTAAACCGTGCAATCGAAGCCGAACAGCGCGCAAACCGTAGCGGTGGCAACGCCGTGCTGGCCCGCGCCGGTTTCCGCGATGATGCGGTGCTTGCCCATGCGTTTCGCGAGCAGCGCCTGGCCGAGGCAGTTATTGATTTTGTGCGCGCCGGTGTGGAGCAGGTCTTCGCGCTTGATGTAGATCTTCGCGCCGCCGAGCATTTCGCTCAGACGCCGCGCGGGATAGAGCGGCGTGGGGCG
>CAZPZE010000275.1:0-7322 GCA_964590625.1 uncultured Solibacteraceae bacterium | reverse complement strand
AAGGTTGCGCGGATGGCGCGGAAGGCGGGGCTTTGGATTGCGCCGCATAATACGCAGACGGGCGCGGCTTCGGTGAATATTCTGAATTTCGCGGCGACGACGCCGAATATCGCGCCGTTCATGGAGTATGTGTGGCGGGCGCCGGCGAAGAAGCAATCGTGGTACACGCCGAATTTTGAGATTAAGAATGGCGTGATTGCGCTGCCGCCGGGGCCGGGGGTTGGGCTGGAGTTTGATGCGGATTATTTGAAGAAGGCCACGAATATACCGCTTGGTTAGGGTGTATCGGACGTTTGCGTCGAGCAGAAGCTCGACGCGTCGAGCAGAAGCTCGACGGCAGGGCCGAAGAAGCCCCGCCCCACTGTGTGTGGTGTGATTAGTGGCCGTTTTCGGGGAAGATGCCTAACATGGGGCGGAACTGCATGGGAAGCGCGGTGGGACGGAGTTCGCGGTTCAGGAAGATGTGATTTGACCTTCCCGTCGCGAGCAGGCGCGATGCCTCGCCGTTTTCGGGGACAGAGCGCATTTCGTATCCGAATGTGATGGCGCGGTGGTGGGCGCGGGTGACGACGGTGGAGATTTCGATTTCGTCGTCATAGCGGGCGGGGCTGAGATAGCGGCAATCCACTTCCGTCACGGCGAGGAGGATGCCGTGGTCGCGCTCGAGGTCCTTATAGCGGAAGCCGTTGGCGCGGCAGTAATCGACGCGGGCGACTTCCATCCAGACGAGATAGTTGGCGTGGTAGACGACGCCCATCTGGTCGGTTTCCGAATAGCGGACTCGGACACGGGTGGTTACAGGAGACACGGGACTGAATCATCATAGTAGCGTGGAGATCCGGGTACTGTTTTTCGGGTTGCTGAAAGATGTCTGTGGGAAGGCCGATGACCGGCTGCAGGCGCCGGATGGCGCGAACGCGGGATTCGTGTTCGATCATTACGCGTCGCTGCATCCGAAGCTGGCGGAGATGGCGGGGAGCATTGTGATGGCGCGAAACCGCGAGTTCACGAATCGCGGGCAGGCGCTGGCGGACGGCGATGAGATCGCGCTGCTGCCGCCAGTGAGCGGCGGGATGGTGCAGGAGATCGCGGATCCGGAGGGGCATTATTTCGCCCTTACGCGCGAGACGATCGACGCCGGGGACCTTGAACGACGTCTTTTACAGGGTTTGGATGGCGCGATTGTAACCTTTCAGGGCGTGGTTCGTAACAATACCAGAGGCAGAGCGACTCTGCGTCTGGAATACGAATGTTACGAAGGCATGGCGATTCGAATGATGGCGGATATCGGGCGGGCGATCGCGGCGGAGTTTGCGATCAGCCGTATCGCGATGGTGCACCGGCTGGGGACGCTGGAGATCGGCGAGGCCAGCGTGGTGGTGATCGCGACGGCGCCGCACCGGCGGCCTGCATTCGACGCGGCGCTCGAAGGGATCAATCGTCTGAAAAAACTGGTGCCGGTCTGGAAGAAGGAACACTTCGCCGATGGTGAGGTCTGGGTGGAGGGAGAGTGGGATGCGAGTGCTCCGCGGGCTGGCGGCGCTTAGTCTGGCGTGCGCGATTGCGCTGGCCCAGGATGCCGCGCCGACTTTCCGGGAAAATGTCCGGCTGGTGCGGGTGCTCGCGACGGTGAAGGATGCGTCCGGGGCGCCGGTAGGGTCGCTCGAGAAAAGCGATTTTCAGATACGCGATAACGGCGTGCCGCAGGAGATTTCGGTGTTCGAGCGGCAGACGGAGCAGCCGCTTTCGATCGCGATTCTGGTGGACAACAGCGCGTCGACGGCGATCGATCTGAAGTATGAGACGGAATCGGTGACGCGGTTTGTGAAGGCGCTGGTGCGGAGCGGGAATCCGGATGACGCGGCGTCGCTTTACACCTTCAGCTGGGAAATTGTGCAGCAGACCGGATTCACGCGGGACGCGGCGGTGATCGATAAGCGCCTGCGGCAGGTTCGCGGGGACGGCGGGACGGCGATGTATGACGCGATTCTGCTGGCCTCGCGCGATATCGAGGACCGGCCGGGGCGGAAGGTGCTGATTGTGGTGACCGACGGCGGGGATACGGTGAGCCGCGCTTCGTTCGGACGTGCGGCGGAAGCGGCGCAGCTGGCGGATGCGGTGATTTTTCCGGTGCTCGTGATGCCGATCAGCAACCCCGCGGGGCGGAACATCGGGGGGGAGAACGCGCTGACGACGCTGGCGGAACGGACGGGCGGGCGCGTGTTCCTGCCGACGATCGGGAAAGAGATGGACGCGGCGTTCGACGGGATTCTGCGGGATCTGCGGACGCAGTACATGCTCGGGTTTTATCCGAAGAATGTGCCGCTGACGAAGGAACGATTCCACACGCTGACGGTGACGGGAGGGGGACGTGCGGATTCGACCTGGACGATTTCGGCGCGCAGTGGATACTATGGAGAGGCGCTGCCGACGGCGAACGCTCCGGCAAATTCATCCGATGACGTGAGTGTGGGGGCGCCGGACGAAACCATACGCGCCCGCAAGCCCCCGGCGAAATCGACGCAGCAGGGCGCGCCGAAGACAGGGAGAGGGACCCGATAAATCATGGCGGCAAGCAAAGGCAAGGCCTCTCGGCCGGCGGAGCAGACGTTCGAGGAAACGCGGTATCTGAAGCATCTGATCGAACGCAGGATTCCGATTTGCGTGAAGCTGGCCGATAATGACACGGTTACGGGGACGGTGGAGTATTACGATCAGCGGTTCATCCGGATCACCCGGAAGGACGGGCCGAATCTGTTCATCTTCAAACACGACATTAAGTACCTTTACGAGGTGGCGTAGCACTGATGCCATCGTTTGTGGACGCTGCGATCGAGATTGCGCTCGCGGCGGGAAATCTGCTTCGGTATTACGGCGAGCGTCGTGTCGGTTTCGAGCTCAAGAGCGAATTTGATCTGGTGACGGAGGCCGATAAGGCTTCGGAGAAGCTGGTGGTGGAGCGGCTGCGTCAGTATTTTCCTTCGCATTCGATTCAGGCGGAAGAGGGCGGAGGCGGAGAGACGGGGTCGGAATACCGGTGGTACGTGGATCCGCTGGACGGCACGACGAACTTCGCGCATGGGTATCCGGCGTGGAGCGTGACGATGGCACTCGAGAAAGCGGGCGAACTGGTGGCCGGGGTGGTGTTCGATCCGAATCGCGATGAGTTGTTTGCGGCGGAGAAGGGCGCGGGGGCGTTTCTGAATGGGCGGCGGATTCAGGTGTCGAAGACGCCGACGCTGCGCCAGAGTCTTTCGTGCACGGGATTCCCGAATCATGCGCGGACGGGGAATCCGAATATTCATTTCTTTTATCAGCTTGCGATGGAGACGCATGGAGTGCGGCGGGGTGGGTCGGCGGCGATCGATTTATCGTATACGGCCTGCGGACGGCTGGATGCGTTCTGGGAATTCGGGCTGAATCCGTGGGATCTGGCGGCCGGGAAGCTGATGGTGGTGGAGGCCGGCGGCGTTTGCACGGACATGCGGGGCGGGGTTCATTCGATGGCGTCGGCGAGTGTGATGGCGACGAATGGATTGCTGCATGAGGAGTTGTTGGGGCGGTTTGGGGAAGTTTTCGGCGGGGAATTGCGGCATGAGATGCCGCGGGTGGGGTAGGCCGAACGCCGGAATATTCTGATATCGCGGGCGATATAATATATTCGTGGCGTGCGGATTGTTCTGGATACGGGTGTTGTCGTGGCAGCCATGCGAAGTCCTACGGGGGCCTCTGCGGAAATTATTCGCCGTGTTCGCGCAGGCTATCTCGTTGCAGTCATCGGTGTAGGGCTGGCGCTGGAGTACGAGGCCGTTTGCAGGCGCCCCGAGCACCAGGTGGCATCTGGATTGAGTAGCCAGGACGTAGAACGGTTTGTCAATGCGGTGCTCGGGATTATGGAGCCGGTGAAAAATCATTTCCTGTGGCGGCCCCAACTGAATGACCCCGGAGATGAACTGGTGCTTGAAACGGCGATCAACGGGCGCGCCCAGTTGCTGGTTACCTTCAATGAAAAGGATTTTGCTGTAGCCGACCGGTTCGGAATTGAAGTCCTGCTTCCGCGAGAGACATTGAAACGAGTTCGTCAATGAAGAAATCTGCTTCCAGAGCGAAGGATACATCCGTTTATCTGCTTCGCCTGCCTCGATCCCTCAAAAATGAGGTCGTACGGCTCAGTCGACAGGACGGAACGAGTATCAATCAGTTTGTATCGAATGCCGTGGCAGCCAAAGTGGCAGCAATGGAGACAGCACAGTTTTTTCAGGACAGAAAAGCCAGAGCCGATTTCAAGGCATTTGACCGCATCATGAAGCGCCGGACAGGTGTACCGCCTATTCCCGGCGATGAAATTCCGGAATAGCTGCACTACTAACGGTTCCGCGGAGTCGGGTGCATCCGGAGAAGACGTTCAATCCGTTTGCCGACTTCTTCATGGTCCAGCAAATCGCCTTTGCGTGCTGAGGCCAGGCCCTTCCCGACTGCCCGAATAAACTGCTCGTCATTATCGAGTTTCATGGCGATTCTCTCCTGAAACATACCACGTGTTTTCAGTGGGTTATCATATGCTAAGCTAACGGTTTATCATGCGCACAGTTGACCTGATCCTGCGTAAACGCAGGGGTGAAGAACTCAGTGTGGAAGAAATCCAGCTTTTGGTGAATGGATATACCACTGGTGAAATCCCGGACTACCAGATGTCCGCCTTCCTCATGGCCACGTATTTCCGGGACATGACCGACCGTGAGCTCAGCGCGTTTACTGAGTGCATGATGAACTCCGGCGAAGTTTTGTCGCTGGACGATATCCCGGGGGTGAAGGTCGATAAGCATTCGACCGGCGGGGTGGGGGACAAGACCAGCCTGATCTGCGCGCCAATTGCGGCGGCAGCGGGCGTGGTGGTTCCGATGGTTTCGGGGCGCGGCCTCGGCCATACCGGCGGGACGCTCGACAAACTGGAATCGATCCCGGGATTCCGGACGAATCTGACGATCGATCAGTTCCGCGCGCAGCTTGCGTCGCTGGGACTTTGCTTTATCGGACAGGTGGACGCGATCGCGCCCGCCGACAATCGCATTTATGCGCTGCGCGATGTGACGGGAACGGTGGAATCGATTCCGCTGGTGGCTTCGTCGATCATGTCGAAGAAGCTGGCGGAAGGGATTAACGCGCTGGTGCTCGATGTGAAGGTCGGCAACGGCGCTTTCATGAAGCGGCAGGTGGATGCGCGGCGGCTGGCGCAGGCGATGGTGGGGATTGGCCGGCGGCGCGATATCCGGGTGCAGGCGCTGATCACGGATATGAATCAGCCACTGGGCTTCGCGATCGGCAACGCGCTCGAAGTGATGGAAGTTTCGCAGACGCTGCAGAAATCCGGACCGGCCGATCTGACGCGGCTCAGCCTGGAACTGGCGGCGCGCATGATTCACCTCGGCAAGAAAGCGGATTCGCTCGAAGAAGCGAGGAAGATCGCCGAAGACAAGCTGATGGATGGTTCGGCGTACGCGAAGTTCAAGCAGGTGGTGGAGGCGCAGGGCGGGAATCCGCAGGCGCTCGACCGTTTCGATCTGCTGCCGAACGCGACGGGGATGCGGGAGATCGTGACGCCGCGCGCCGGTTTCGTGAGCGCGATCATGGCGGAAGACATCGGACGCGCGTCGCAGATGATGGGCGCGGGCCGGGCGTTCAAGGAAGACACGATCGATCCGGCGGTTGGCGTGATCCTCGAAGTGAAGGTCGGCGAAAAAGTGGATGCGGGCAGCGTGCTCTGCCGCCTCTACTACACGCGCGAGGAAGGGCTCGAAGAGGCCGCCGAGATGGTGGAGGACGCGTTCCGTATCTCGGGCTCGCGTCCGGAAGAGCGCGAACTGATTCTCGAAGTCGTCAGCTAAACATATGGGCCGGATGACGGGGCTTCTCGGAATTGCCGGGATCCTCGCGCTGGCCTGGATTCTTTCCAGACACAGAAAAGCCATTCAGCTCCGCGTGATGCTGTGGGGCCTGGGGCTGCAGTTCGCCTTCGCGGTGCTGGTGCTGAAGACCGGATTCGGCCGGGTTTTTGAAGGGCTGAGCGCGGCGGTGGCCGCGATGTTCGCTTATTCGGAAGCCGGCGCCGCATTTATTTTCGGCGATACGCTGGGGCGATCGAGCGGATCGATGGGAACCATTTTCGCGTTCCAGGTTCTGCCGATTATCATCTTCATCGCTTCATTTTTTTCCATCCTTTACTACCTCGGAATCATGCAGTGGATCGTGAAACTGTTCGCGATCGGAATGCAGCGCGTGATGGGGGCGAGCGGCGCGGAATCGCTCAATGTGGCGGCGAGTATCTTCATGGGGCAGACGGAGGCGCCGCTGACGATCCGGCCGTTTCTCCAGGGGATGACGCAGTCCGAACTGTTCACCATCATGACGAGCGGGATGGCGCACGTTTCGGGCGCGGTGATGGCGGCATACGTGATGCTGGGGCACGTGGAGATCCGGCATCTGCTGACGGCTGTGATTATGACCGCACCGGCCACCATCATGCTGGCGAAAATGCTGGAGCCGGAGGTGGATGTTCCGGCGACGGCGGGCCGGGTGGATATTCGTGTGGAGAAGACGGCGGTGAACATCATCGACGCGGCGGCGCAGGGCGCGGGCGACGGGCTGCATCTGGTGCTGAACATCGCGGCGATGCTGATCGCGTTTCTGGCGCTGCTTGCGATGCTGAACGGCGGGTTCGGCAAGCTGCATGAGTGGCTGCCGTGGTTTCCGGCGACGATGCAGCAGCTGCTGGGGTGGATTTTCGCGCCGGTGGCGTGGCTGCTGGGAGTGCCGTGGCGCGACTGCGCGTCGATCGGGCAGTTGCTCGGCGAACGGCTGGTGACGAATGAAGTGATCGCGTTCATCGATCTGGGGAAAATACGGGGGCAACTCGATCCGCATTCGTTCACAATTGCGACGTACGCGCTGTGCGGGTTCGCGAATTTCAGCTCGATTGCGATTCAGCTGGGCGGGATCGGGGCGCTGGCTCCTTCGCGCAAGCACGATCTGGCGAGGATGGGGATGCGCGCGGTGCTGGCGGGGACGATGGCGAATTTCATGTCGGCTTGTATTGCCGGCATGCTGATCTGACAAGGGGGGCGCGGATGAGCGCGGAAACCTTTCTGGAATCACGGCTGACGGTGAATCCGCATGTGGCGATCGTGCTGGGGAGCGGGCTGGGGGCATTCGCCGAGGCGGTGGAGAATCCGATGGCGGTGCCGTATTCCGAGATTCCGGGATGGCCGCGATCGACGGCGATCGGGCATGCGGGGCAGCTCGTGGCGGGGAAGCTGGAGGGCGTT
>CAZPZE010000274.1:0-2334 GCA_964590625.1 uncultured Solibacteraceae bacterium | reverse complement strand
TGAAAAACAGGTTCTTTCGATCGAGGAGGTTGCCCGCCTCGCCAAAGAAGGCGGCAAACCGGCCGAAACCCTCATGAACGTGGTGGCCCTGATCGCCGGCCGCTTCGGAACCGACGTCTGTTCCGCCTACCTGCTCGAACCGGACCGTACCACCCTGGTACTCGCCGCAACCGTGGGCCTGCGTCCCAACTGCATCGGCCGCCTCCGCCTCGGCCTTCACGAAGGTCTGGTCGGGCTCGTGGCCGAAACCCTCCGGCCCGTCGCCGTCGAACACGCGTCGAACCACCCCCGCTTCCGTTTCTTTCACGAAGCCGGCGAGGACCGCTACCAGTCCTTCCTCGGCGTCCCGGTGTTCGATCGCGGCGTCCTCCAGGGCGTCCTCGTGGTGCAGACGGCCGAGTCGCGCGTTTTCCAGGCCGACGAAATCAGCATTCTCTCGGACGCCGCCACTCAGGTCGCCCCGGTCATCAGCGAAGCCCGCACTCTCGGCCGCTTCATCGGCCCCACCCAGGAGCGCCTCTGGGCCCTCGCCAGCAATCTCGGCTGGACGTGGGACCACGAGATCACCAGCCTCTTCCGCGAACTCGATCCCGTCCGCTTCCGCGCCCTGAACCACAACCCCATCCTGCTGCTGCTCGAAATGCCGCTTGCCGTGATCGAGCGCCGGGCCGGCGAACTGATGCTGCACAGCCGCATCAACGACGCGTACCGCCGCCAGCAGAAATATCTCGCTTCCGATCGCACCTGGGGCGCCACTCACGCCGGCGTCCTCCGCCCACGCCCGGTGGCTTATTTCTCCGCCGAATTCGGCATCCACGAATCCGTCCCGATCTATTCCGGCGGCCTCGGTGTCCTCGCCGGCGACCACATCAAGAGCGCGTCCGACCTCGACATCCCGCTCATCGCCATCGGCCTCTTCTACGGCCACGGCTACTTCAGGCAGCGTCTCGATTCCAACGGCTGGCAGCAGGAAGATTACGTCCCCACCGACGTCAACTCCCTTCCCATGGAACTCGCGGTCGACGCCTCTGGTGCGCCGCTTGAAATTCAGGTGGAAACGCGCCGCGGACCCATCCGCGCCAAAGTCTGGCGGATGAAAGTCGGTCGGATCAACCTCCTCCTGCTCGATTCGAACGTGGAAGGCAATCTTCCCGAAGATCGCCAGCTCACTTCACAGCTCTATGGCGGCGACGGCCGCACTCGCATCCGCCAGGAACTCCTGCTCGGAGTCGGCGGCGTACGGGCCCTTCGCGCATTGGGCATCACGCCCGGCGTTTATCACATGAATGAAGGTCATAGCGGCTTCGCCGTGCTGGAAGCGATCCGCACCCGCATGGCGGATGAAGGCATCGGTTTTTATCAGGCCGCGCCCATCGTCGCCCGCGAGGTGGTCTTCACTACCCACACGCCGGTCCCCGCGGGCCACGATCGTTTCGGCGCAGACCTCATCGATGAGCACCTCGGACCGCTGCGCGAATGTCTCGGCATCTCGCATGAAGCCCTGATGGAACTGGGCGCCGAGCATCGCGGCCATCACCACGAGTTCTGCATGACCGTGCTCGGCCTCAAGCTTTCGCGCCGGGTCAACGCCGTCTCGTCTCTGCACGGCGAAGTTTCGCGCAACATGTGGACGGGCCTCTTCCCCGGTGTCGCCGAAGACGACGTGCCCATCGGCCACATCACCAACGGCGTGCACGTGCCTTCGTGGATCGCGCCTCAGATGTTCCGTCTCTACACGCGCCATCTCGGCGTGAGCTGGTATCAGCAGTCGGGCGAACCGCACATCTGGGAAGGCGTCGAGAATATGGACGACGCCGAACTCTGGGAAACGCACCTCAGCCTCAAAGCGCGCATGCTGGATTTCGTCCGCCGCCGCGCAGTGGATCAGGCCGCGCTGCGCCAGGAAAGTCCGGCGGCGCTGAATCGCCTCAGCAAAGTGCTCAGCCCGGACGCGCTGACCATCGGCTTCGCGCGCCGCTTTGCGACCTACAAGCGCGCCAATCTGCTGCTGCGCGATATCGAGCGCCTCGGCGAGATGGTGAACGATCCGAAGCGTCCCGTGCAGTTCGTCTTCTCCGGCAAAGCCCATCCGCGCGATGAACCCGGCAAGCGCGTTCTGCAGGAAGTGGCGCGTCTGATGCGGGATTCGAAGTTTTCAGACCGCTTCGTCTTCGTCGAAGACTACGACATCAATGTTGGCCGGCATCTGGTGCAGGGCGTCGACGTGTGGCTCAACAATCCGCGCCGCCCGCTCGAAGCCTCCGGCACCAGCGGACAGAAGGTGGTGCTGAACGGCGGCCTGAATCTTTCCGTGCTCGACGGCTGGTGGGCCGA
>CAZPZE010000273.1:0-2331 GCA_964590625.1 uncultured Solibacteraceae bacterium | reverse complement strand
CGAACACTTCGACATGGAAGCGACGTTTCCGGCAGACACGCAGACTCCGCAACTTCGCCTGATGATGCAGGCGTTCCTCTCGGACCGCTTCAAAATGACGGCCCACAAAGAAACCCGCGAGCTGCCGAATTACACGCTCGTCGTCGCAAAGAGCGGCGCGAAGATCACGCCCGTGGAGGCGGGTCAGGGGCAGACGAGCGGCGGGAACGGTAGGTTCACCGCGACGAGGGTCACGATGGCCCATTTCGCGGATCTGATCGCGCGGCAGGTCGGTTTTCCGGTGATGGACCAGACCGGCCTCGCCGGTGCCTACACGTTCACTCTGCAGTGGGATCCAGCGGCCGGATTGAACGTCGGTCCTTCAGACACGGCGCCCACGGGTCCCTCGATTTTCGCAGCGCTCGAGGAACAGCTTGGGCTGCATCTGGCGAGTGGCAAGGGACCGGCGGAGGCTGTAGTGATCGATCAGATGGAAAAGATGCCGACGGAGAACTGAACATGAAAACCTTCCTGCTATTGCTGTGTGCCTCTGCCTGCTTCGCGCAGCAGCCGCGCGCGTTTGATGTGGCGGCAATAAAGCTGAATACGAGTGGAAGTAACGGCGTCAGCATGCGGACCCAGCACGGCCGTCTGACCGTGGAGAATGCGCCGCTGTTTCAGATTATCCAGTCGGCCTTCCAGGTGAAGGAATTTCAGATCAGCGGCGGTCCGGGGTGGATCATGTCCGAACGCTACAACATCGACGCCCGGATGGAAAAGGACGACATCAGCGACAGGGATCTGTGGCTCTCGCTGCAGCCCCTGCTCACGGACCGCTTCCACCTGAAATTCCATCGCGAGTCGAAGACGATGCCCGTGTTTTCACTCGTTGTCGCAAAGGGCGGATCGAAATTCCAGCCCCACAAGGAAGGTACTGACGGAAAGGACCAGCAGCGGCTCGGCGTCTCGATCGGTTCCGGCAAAGGGAAACTGACCGCAGCGAAGACGACCATGGCGCAGTTCGCGGATTCACTCGGACATCAGGTGGATCGGATCGTTGTCGACAACACCGGCCTGAAAGGCGAGTACGATTTCACCGTGGAGTGGTCGCCGGATAATCACGAAGGTTCAATCGTGAGTGCGGTCGAAGAAAAAGTCGGCCTGACAGGGCTTTCGATCTTCGAGGCTCTGCCGGAACAACTCGGGCTGAAACTGGAATCGGCAAAGGGACCGGTACAGGTGATCGTGATCGATTCCGTGCAAAAGCCTTCGGGCAATTAACGGGCGGCCGGCAGATACTACGAAATCGAATCGCACTTTGCGGTATACTGATCGCCAGGTGGTTCGAATGACCAAAGGTCTTGCTGCAATCTGCCTTCTCACTCCCGCCGCGCTCCTCGCTTTTCAGGGCAATGAGTCCGGCATGCCCACTCTCCATGTGGAGACCCGCGTCGTCCAGATCGACGTCGTCGTAATCGACTCCGATGGAAAGCCGATCCGGGACCTTCAGAAAGACGACTTCACGCTTCTCGAGAACGGAAAGCCCAGACGCATCGATGTCTTCAGTCTCGCCAGCGGAGAAGCGCCGCCCGCCGTCCGCCAGTCGCGCGCTGCTGCATTTCCGCCGCCCAACACATTCTCGAATCGAGACCTTCCGCCGGCGGCCGCACCTTCGCATGCCACGGTGATCGTGATCGACGCCTCGCCGGCGGACCCGATTCACGACCTCCGCGCATTCATCGCGGCGAAGCAAATGGCTCTGGGCCGGGTCATGAGAATGAAGCCGGACGAACAGATCGCCGTCTATGTGACGTCAAAACACACCGGGCTCATCCTCCTTCAGTCTTATACTGGCGACAGAAATCTGCTGCTCAAAAAGATCCGTGATTATCAGCAGCCGGGCCTGTTCGCGGGCCTGTCGCCGTGGATAGTCATAGAGCCTGTTTCGCAAAATTACAATCTGGATGGCCGATTGACCGACAGGCCTTCGTCCGATGCAGCGCCACCGCCACCGCCCGACGAATCGCCGCGCCGCAATCCGAATTTCGTTCCCGCTCGTGAGACGGAGGGCCTGATCGATTTTTCGGTCCGCGAGAATCGCATGTCGCTGCAGGTTCTCGCGGAACGGTTGGCGCTGCTTCCCGGGCGGAAGAATATTTTCTGGGCAACGATCGGCCTGCCGCCCCGTCTGATGATGGGACCTGACTGGGACCACACATTCACCGCTCTGAACGAAGCCAACGTGGCGGTGAACACCGGCAACTGCATGCCGTCCTCAACATTCATCGCGGAAAAGACAGGGGGAGCGGCCACATGCGTGGACGCCCCGCCCGCTGACGCGGTCATGCAGGG
>CAZPZE010000272.1:0-11580 GCA_964590625.1 uncultured Solibacteraceae bacterium | reverse complement strand
AGGATTTTCTTGTAGTATCATCTAGCCTATGAAGAAAACCCTCTTGGCCCTTGTGGCCGTTTTAGCTTTGTGTTTCACGGCGTCCGCGGCCGACATCAGCGGTAAGTGGGGCCCCGATCCTGCGGCGGCGCAGGGTGGCGGAGGCCGTGGTTTTGGTGGAAACGTCACCTATGAATTTCAGGTTTCCGGAGACACCCTCACCGGCTCGATTTCACGCGCGGGCCGTGGCGGTGGCGATCCGGTTGTCACCAAAATCGAAGATGGCAAGGTTACCGGTGACACCTTCACGTTCTCGGTAATGCAGCAGGGCCGCGGCGGTGGCGATCCTATGAAAGTCACCTACACCGGCAAAGTCAATGGGGATAAGATTGAGCTCAGTTTCACCGGCGGTCGTGGGCCAGTAACACAGACCCTCGTCAAGAAATAGCTCTCCATGGCAGTGGCGCTCGCGGCTGGATTTGGCCGAGGGGGAACTGGTACGGACGGTCCGGAAAGGCCGCGTGCGCCATTTAAACTGAGAGTTCGAAAAACGCCGCGGGTGGCCCCCTGCGGCGTTTTTTTGTTTCAATTCGAGTTATGAAGAAATCCATCCTCACGCTTCTCGCGATTCTGTTCTTGACGTTCGCCGCCCAGGCGGCAGACATCACCGGTAAGTGGTGGGTTGATACCTCCGCTGCTGCGAAGGGTCAGGGAGGCCGTGGCGGATCTGTCTTCGGAGGAGAGTTCGAGTTCAAGGTCTCCGGTGAAACGCTGACCGGCACGGCGACGCGCGCGGGAGTCGGGGGCCGTTGGGTCTTAGCCCCCATCGCGGATGGCAGAATTGCCGGTGACGCTGTCTCCTTCACCACAACGGTGAAGGACAGGAACGGCGATGACGATCAGTGGAGCTACACCGGTAAAATCGTGGGCGACAGGATCGAACTGACGGTCGATGCCGGCGGTCGCAGTAATCCCCGCCAGGTCACCCTGAAGCGAGCCCCGTAGTTGCCCGCTCCCGGCGCTTCCGGTAAGGCGTCCTCGTCCGGATCTTGTTCTCAGTGCTAAAGATTCCATTCACAAATTTGTGTAAACAGTTGTAATCTGGACAGACCCGGTAACCCGGTGGGCCGCCGATTTCATCATTCCAGTTATGAAAAAATCCCTATTGGCACTCGTGGCCATCCTGTGTCTGACGTTTGCGGCCCAGGCGGCCGATATAAGTGGAAAGTGGACGGTTGACACCTCCGCGGCTCCCGCGGGCCAGGGTGGGGGTGGCGGCCGTGGGCGGGGAATGGCCGGTGGGACGTACGAATTCAAGGTTTCCGGCGATACGCTGACCGGTTCGATCACGACGCCTGGTTTTCAGGGCGGCGAACCGCAGGTGGCGCAGATCGCCGATGGCAAGATCTCGGGCGATACTTTCTCGTTCACCGCGACTCGCAGCTTCAATGGTAACGAATTTAAGTCCAGCTACACGGGCAAAGTCGTTGGCGATAAGATTGAACTCACGGTTGATTTCGGCGGTCGCGGAAATCCCCGGACGATGACCTTGAAAAAAGAATAGCTGCCGGGCACTTTTTAGCTCCGGGGCGTAATACTCAATAGCCGGTATCTGGCCGGATTTCAGATTTCCGGGCCAATGTAGTCTGATAAAAGCGGTTTTCAGAAGCGTTCGATTCGCGCCGGGCCGTTGTGGTCCGTGGTCCAAATAAAACCCGAGGATTCATTTTCATGCTGCGTTCGACTTGTGCCATTTTGCTGATATTCGCGGTCGCGGCCGAAGCCGATGTCCAGACCGGTCTCGTCCGCTCCGGCGACCAGGCTATTCCCGGTGCCACGGTCACGGCGGAGTGCGGAACCGACCCCAAAATCACCACCACGACCGACGCCTCGGGACGGTTCGAGATCGGTGGCCTGCCTTCGACCTCGTGCAAATACACGGTGCTGATGTTTGGCTTCGAAACCCAGCAGAAGGACGCCTCGGCTTCCTCCACTCCCCTGACGTTCGACATGAAACTGCAGCAGCACGCCACCGCGCCGGTCGCGCCCAGGCCGGCAGCGCCCGCGGTGACCAGTGCTCCCACAACCCCGGCTCCTTCCGCGACAACGCCTCCCGCTCCGGCACAACAGACACCGGCCAACACGCCGGATCTCCCACGCCCCAGCCTTGCCCAGGCACAGGCTGCGCAGAATGGACGCGGTGGACGCGGCGGGCGTGGCGGCGCGCAGCAGCAGGCGCAGAATGGACGCGGAGGCCGCGCCGGCAACCAGCAGGCGAACGGCCGCGGCGGTAACAACACGGAAAATCAATCCGGCTTCCAGAGCCTCAATCTCATCCAGGATTCCGATGCGCCTCCCGCGTCGGATGCCCCCATGGCCACGCTGAATGGCGGTGACGCAAATGCACCCTCCACAGGCGACGCGTTCACCGTGAACGGAACCCTGAGTTCGGGCGTGCAGGCGCAGGCCGGAGACGGTTTCGGTTTTGGACCCGGCGGTCCCGGCGGTTTTGGTTTCGGTCCCGGTGGTCCGGGCGGCCCCGGCGGTGAATTCGGCGGTCCAGGCGCTGATGGCGGCGGCCGCGGCGGACGCGGCGGTGGTCCCGGCGGCGGGCCGGGCGGACGTGGTGGCGGTGGTGGCTTCGGCGGCGGTGGTGGCCGCGGCGGTGGCGGCGGCTTCGGCGGTGGCGGAGGCCGCGGTGGCGGTGGCTTCGGTGGTCCCGGCGGACGTGGTGGTCGCGGCGGTCGCGGCCCCAATGGCCTGACAGCTTTCGGCAACCGCGCGGGCCGGGGACGCGGACCCCAGTGGCAGCTCGGCCTCAACTACACGATTACGAACTCTGCTCTGAATGCGCGTCCTTACGCGCTCGCCTCGGCCAATCTCAGTGGACAGGCTGCCGTGAAGCCGGCCACTGCGACCAACGAACTCCGCGTCACTCTCGGCGGTCCCATCATGATCCCGAAAACGAAGGTCAATCTTCGAAACTCGCGATGGAATATCAATCTGACCGGCGGGCGCAATCGCCAGGGCGTCGAAAATGTCTCATCGGTGCCGATCGCACCGTTCCGCACCGGTGACTTCTCGTCGCTTCTCACCGGAGCGAGTCCGGTCGTCATCTACGATCCGCTCAATAATCAGCCGTTCGCCAACAACATCATTCCGCAGAGCCGTATCAGCCCTGCCGCGCTCGGCCTTCTGGGCTTCTATCCGTCGCCCACGGGCGTGGGTCTCATCAAGAATTACGAATTTGATGCCAGCAATCCGAACAACATGAACACGATGAACGGGCTGGTCTCAATACCGATCACGGCCAAAGATCGCGTGAACGTGAACTTCTCCGCACAGAGCCGCGATTCGGCCAGAATCCAGACCTTTGGTTATCGCGATCCCACTACCGGCGGCGGGAAATCGATGTCGGTTTCCTACTCCCGCACTCTCCAGCCCACGCTGGTGAACAATTTTTCGGTCTCGGTGAATCGTAACAACACGAACAACCTTTCGTATTTCTCAAACGGCGCGAATATCGCCGCGGAGTTGGGAATCAACGGCGTCCTCGCCACGCCGCTGACCTACGGTCCGCCCACTCTCAGTTTCCAGGGCGGATCGGGACTCGCCAGTCTCTCGGATGCAACGCCGTCCACCAACCACTCGTTTACCTACAGCCTGACCGATAGTCTTGTGAAGAACCTCGGCAAGCACACGATCCAGATGGGTGTGACCGGCTCCAAACGTCAGTCCAACTCGCTGGTCGCCAGCAACGCGCGCGGCAATTTCTCCTTTACCGGCGTCGGTACCCAGGAACAGGCTGTGAATGCCGAGGGAGTGCTCGGCCCTGTGCCCGGCACCGGTTATGACATGGCGGACTTCCTGCTCGGCTTGCCCGCTCAAACCTCGATTACGAATTATCTGAACGGCAACGACACGTTCTACTACCGGCAGAAATCCGGCGCTGCATATGTGAATGACGACTTCCGCGCCAGCACGAAAGTGACAATCAACGGCGGCCTTCGCTGGGATATTGTGTTGCCCGAGACGGAGAAATACGGCCGCATGGCAAACATCGAGTTTGCGCCTGGCGGTGACGCGGCGAATCGCGTGACACCAGGTCAGAACTACGCCTATAACAACGGCCAGGTGCCTGATGGTCTGATCAAGCCGTACTACAAGATGATTGAGCCCCAGATCGGCATCGCGGCAAAGCCGTGGAGCAAACGGCCCATCGTCTTCCGCGGCGGTTACGGAATCCGGTATGACGGCGGTTCCATTGGGGCACTGGGAGGCCGGCTCGTCATTCAGCCGCCGTTTGTGCAGAGCCTCACGCTCACTCCTCAGCAGGCCCTCGCGCAGACCGGCCAGACGCTCACGCTGCAGAACGGTTTCCCGTTGCTGCCTTCGTCAACGATGACCAATTCGTTCTCGGTAGCCCCTGATTTCAAGCCCGCCATGTCGCAGCAATGGAACACCATGATTCAGTACTCGCTGGGCCGTTCCTATGTGCTGCAGGCCGCTTACTCCGGCAACAAGGGTTCCAATCTTCTTGTCGTCGAGGGTCCGAATCGCGCGGCGCCTGGACCGTCCGCCACGCTCAACTCCCGCATTCCGATTCAGAACCTGCTCTCGACGATCACGCGGGAAGAGTCAATCGGCCACTCCAACTTCAATTCCGGTCAGCTTCAGTTGACGCGCCGCCTCGCGCGCGGCTTCGGAACCTCCATCGCCTACACTCTCCAGAAGGGTATTTCCGATTCTTCGACATTCGGCAGTTCCATCGTTCAGATCGAGGGCGACCTCGCCGCGGAACGCGCCCTCATGCCGATGCCCCATCAGGATCTGTCCGTGAGCTTCAACTATCAGTCGCTCATGGGAAATCAGAAGAGCCAGTTCATCTACAAAGTCATTCGCGGATGGCAGTTGTTCGGCACCTATGACGTCAACACCGGCAATCCCTTCACGGCGACCGTGGCGGGCGATCCCTCCGGTACCGGCCTCACCGGCGCCACGCGCGCCAATGCCACCGGTCTCCCGGTCACAGACGGCAGCGGTTACTTCAACCCAGCCGCATTCACGCTCGTGCCCGCCGGCACCTACGGCACAGCCGGCCGCAACACCATTCCGGGCATCACGAATTTCAGCATTCGCGCATCCGCCATGCGCACCTTCCGCTTTGGCGAACGGCACCGCCTGGCATTTACGTTCAACGCCGTTAACCCGCTGAACCACGTTTCGATCACCGGGTTCGGAACGCAGGTGGGTAACAATACGTACGGCATCGCTACGGCCGCCGGCCAGATGCGCACTGTGACCGCCTCGGCGAGGTTTACATACTAAACGGGGAGCGATTCGTCCAAAAAGGTACAAGCACTATGAAACGGCTCATCGTATACGGACTCGTTTTTCTGCTGAGCGTGGGAACCCTCCCGGCTCAGGCGCCTGTCACGTTCTCCAGTCAGACCACGCTGGTCATCATCGACGTGACCGTGAAGGATAAGTCGGGCAAGATTGTCGACGATCTGAAGAAGGGTGACTTCCAGCTGACGGAAGACGGCAAGGCCCAGCAGATCGCCGTTTTCGATTTCCAGAAGCTCGATCTCGAAACGCCGCCCGCGCCGGTGCCCGCGACGAAACCGGCGGAGACAGCTAAACCGGCCGCGCCCAGCCAGGCGGCGAACGCCGGAAAGCCCGTCGCCGTCAGCGGCGCAGTCGTCCAGACCGCGCAGCCCTCGCCTGTGCCTTCCACGGCGAAGCCCGCGCAGGTTGCCACCAAACCCGGAACCGCGCAGCCGGTGATTCGTTATCAGGACCGCCGCCTCGTCGCCATGCTCTTCGACATGAGCACCATGGAAGTGGCCGAGCAGATTCGCGTGCAGCAGAGCGCGCTCGATTTCATTCACAAGAGCCTCAAGCCCGCTGACCTGGTTTCCGTCATGACCGTAACCTCCGGGCCTCTCGAAGTGACGCAGGATTTCACGGACGACAAAGACGCTCTCGAAGCCGCCGTCAAGAAATTCCACATCGGTGAAGGTTCGGATCTTTCGGAAACTCTCGGTGCCGGCGATACTTCGGATGACAACACCTTCAGCGCCGATCAATCCGAATTCGATATCTTCAACGTCGATAAAAAATTCACCACCATCGAAACTTCCTGCAAGCTGCTGGCGGGCTTCCCGGAGAAGAAAGCGCTGATTTATTTCTCGAGCGGCATCCAGCAATCCGGCATGGACAATCAGGCTGAACTGACCAAGGCGGTGAATATCTGCAAGAAATCCAACGTCGTCATCGACACGATTGACGCGCGCGGCATGACCGCTTCCGCGCCGGGCGGCGATGCGACCACGAAATCCGGCAGCGGCACCGGTCTCTTCACCGCGGGCGCCGCCGGCAGTGCCGGTGGACGTGGCGGCGGCCGCGGCGGTGCCGCGAACGATACAGCGCAGGAGACGCTCTCCACGCTCTCCTCCGATACGGGCGGCAAGCTGTTCGCCGAAGACAACGATATCTCGGTCGGCCTCGAACAGGCTCGCGACGACATTTCGTCGTACTACATCCTTGGCTACTACAGCACGAACTCCAAAGCTGACGGCAAGTACCGCACGGTAAACGTCAAGCTCACGCGCGCCGATGTCGCGAGCGCCAAACTCGATTACAAGCACGGCTATTTCGCCGACAAAGAGTTCGGCAAATTCACCGAGGCCGATAAGGAAGATCAGCTCCAGCAGGCTCTCATCCTGGGCGATCCGATCACCGATCTGTCGCTCGCCGCTGAAGCGAATTACTTCCGTCTCGCGCGGGATCGTTACTTCGTTCCGCTGAATGTGAAAGTCCCGGGTTCGGAAATCGCGCTCGCCAAGAGCAAAGGCAACGCGAAAACCAGCCTCGATTTCATCGGGCAGCTGCGAACTCCAAAAGATCAGATCGCCGCGCAGGTGGCCGATGGCATCACCATCCAGCTGCAGGACCAGTCGCTGGCGCAGCTCGACCGCGGAACCATTGCTTACGATACCGGCTTCGCCGTCCCGCCGGGAACTTACAAACTGAAGTTCCTGATGCGCGAAAACGAAACCGGCAAGATGGGAACTTACGAGCAGACGCTCAATATTCCGGATCTCTCCGTCGATCAGCCTACGCGAATCAAGACCAGTTCGCTCGTGCTGAGCAGCCAGAGGCAGCCGCTCAAAGCAGCCGTCGGTAAGGCAGATCCAAATTCGAAGATCGAAGAGGCGAGCCCGCTCGTGGAAGACGGCCAGCAACTCGTACCCAGCATTACCCGCGTGTTCCGCAAGGATCAGAACCTCTACGTGTACATGGAGGTCTACGATCCCACTCTGGGCGCCGATCAGAAGCCGAGCGTGGCCGCCACGCTTTCGTTCTATCGCGGCAAGAACAAGATGTTCGATTCCGAGCCCGTTTACCTCAGCTCGTTCATTCCGAAACGGGGCCAGACGCTTCCCGTGAAGTTCATGGCGCCCCTTTCGAAGTTACCGACGGGCGTTTACACCGTGCAGATTAACCTCGTCGACGAAAACGGTCATAAGTTCGGATTCCAGCGCGCGGAAATCAAGATTCTTCCCGCGCAAAATGCCGCGGCAGCGGCGCCCCCGGCGCCAAAACCTGGATTTTAACAGCTTACTACCCCGGTAGTGACTCAAGAGGGCGGAGTGGGTTCAGTGATCTGAACCCCTCCGCCCTCAGTCTTTTTGCCCGCCGCAAGCCGCCTTTTGTAAAGTCTTGCAAAGCGCAAGTTGTTTATTTTGTAAAAGGTTGCAAGGGAAAGATGCTTTTGCTTACTTCGAACTTATACTGAGTCTGTGCACCAACCGAAGGGAAATCTTTCTATGCTTCGCAAATCCTGCCTCGCTTTGCTCTTACTCGCGGGCGTAGCCGCTGCCGATGTGCAGAATGGCGTTGTTCGCTCAGGTGGCCAGCCCATCCCCGGCGCGTCTGTTACGGTTCTGTGCGGGACCGATAAAATCCCCACTATCACCGATGAAGCGGGGCGGTTTGAAGTGGGCGGTCTGCCTTCCACGCCATGCAAATACACGGTCCTGATCTTCGGCTTCGAGCCGGCGGAGAAGGAAGCGGCGGCCTCGGCGACCCCACTGACGTTTGATCTGAAGCTCCAGGAACGTGCCTCGATTCCCGTGGCCCCCGGTGCAAAGCCGGCGACCCCGGCTCCGGCGCCCACCCCGGCCCCGGCGGCCCAGCCTCCGGCGGCGGCTCCTCAGACGCCGGTTGACCTCGGTACGCGTCCCAGTCTGACCGGCAATCAGGGTCCCGGCCGCGGTGGCCAGAACGGCCGCGGTGGACAGCAGAACGCCCGCAATCAGCAGGGTGGCGGACAGCAGGGCGGCGGCGGTTTCCAGGCCCTCAGCCTGACCCAGAATTCCGACGTGATCGGTTCGGACTCTCCAACGATTGCCGAGGATACGAACGGCGGCGCGGGCGCGGGCGCGGGCGCGGGTGATGCCTTCACGGTGAACGGCACCCTCAGCCAGGGCGTGCAGGCGCAGGCAGGTGACGGTTTCGGATTTGGACCCGGCGGTCCCGGCGGTCCGGGCGGCTTCGGTTTTGGTGGCCCCGGCGGTCCCGGTGGACCGGGCGGCGATTTCGGTGGCGGACGTGGCGGTCCCGGTGGTCCTGGCGGCGGCGGACGCGGCGGTCCCGGTGGACCGGGCGGTGGTGGTCCCGGCGGTGGTGGTTTCGCCGGTGGCGGCGGACGCGGCGGTGGCGGCTTCGGCGGCCCGGGTGGCGGTGGATTTGGCGGACGCGGCGGCGGCTTCGGTGGCCCCGGCGGTGGACGCGGCCCGAACGGCGTGACGGCTTTCGGCAACCGCGCCGGCCGTGGACGCGGCCCGCAGTGGCAGGCCGGTCTCAACTATAACTTCGCGAATTCGGCTCTCAACGCCCGGCCCTACGCTTACGCGACTTCGAACGTGCAGCCGGTGAAAGCCTCGACCGCAACCAACATGCTTGGCTTCACGCTCGGCGGCCCTATCATGATCCCGAAAACGAAGATCAACCTCCGGAACTCGCGCTGGATCGTGAACGTCAGCGGGGCGCGCAATCGCATCGGCGCGAACCCGACTTCGAGCCTCCCGACGGCGGATCTCCGCACGGGCGATTTCTCCAGCCTTCTCGGCACCACGACGATCTATGATCCTGGGACCGGCGGCACCGCGCCCTTCGCGAACAACATCATCCCGCAGAGCCGCATCAGTCCGGCAGCGGCCGGATTGCTGAATCTGTTCCCCCTCCCGACCGGCTCGGGGCTGAGAAACAATTATCAGCTCATTCGGAACAATCCGAACAACAACAACAACGTCAACGGCCAGGTCTCGATCCCGATCACCACGCGGGACCGCATCAACGTGAATTTCTCGCACCAGAGCCGTGACTCTTCGCAGATCCAGAACTTCGGCTTCGTCGATCCGAACCATGGCGACGGCGGCAACATGTCCGTCTCCTACTCGCGCACGCTGCGGCCCACGATCGTCAACAACTTCCAGGTGTCGGTCAATCGCAACGTGATCGTCAACTCGTCGTACTTCTCGAACGGCACTGACATCGCCAGCCAACTCGGCATCAACGGCGTGCTCGCCACGCCCGCGACTTACGGCCCTCCGACCGTCAGCTTCACGAACTTCACAAGCCTGAACGACGGCGTGCCGACGGCCAACCACTCGACCAGCTATAACCTGAATGACTCGCTCTCCTGGACTCGCGGCAGCCACACCTTCCAGTTCGGCGGCGGCGGATCCATGCGCCAGACCAACACGCTCACCTCGCAGCTGGCGCGCGGCAACTTCAGCTTCACGGGCCAGAACACGGAGCAGATTGTCAACGGCGTTGGAGTCAACACAAAGGCGAATCCGACCGGTTATGACCTCGCGGACTTCCTGCTCGGTCTGCCGACTTCGGCCTCCGTTAACAAGTACCTGAACGGCAACAACAACCTCTACTACCGCCAGAAGACAGTTTCGGCTTATTTCAACGATGACTGGCGCGTATCGACTTCCTTCACGGTGAACGGCGGCATCCGATGGGAATTCAATGCGCCCCAGACCGAGAAGTACAACCACATGGCAAATGTCGTGTTCAGCCCGGACGGCACCTCTATCGCGATGGTTCAGCCCGGCCAGCAGAATCCGTACGATCCGCAGGCGCTCGTGCCGGATGGAATCATCAAGCCCTACTACAAGGCCATTCAGCCGCGCATCGGTATCGCGTGGAAGCCCTGGTCGAAGCGCGCGATCGTCATCCGCGGCGGCTACGGTCTCGTGTTCAACGGCGGTTCCGTCTCGCAGCTCGGCGGCCGCCTCGCGGTGCAGCCTCCGTTCGTCCAGACGCTCAGCCTCACGTCCACCACGACGCCGGGCCTGACGCTCCAGAACGGTCTTCTGTCGCCGGCCGTCTCCGCGCTCAGCATTCTGAACACTTACGCGGTCGATCCGAACTACCGGCCCGCCATGGTGCAGCAGTGGAACTCGATCGTTCAGTACACCTTCGGGCGCAACTACGTGGCCCAGATCAGCTACAACGGCGTGAAGGGTTCGAACATGGATATGGTCCTCGCTCCGAACCGCCTCCGTCCGTTCGGCACGGTCACGCCCTTCCCGAACACGACCACCAACATCAATCTGGATAAATCGATCGGCAATTCGATTTTCAATTCCGGTTCCATCCAGCTCACGCGGCGGTTCGCGCGCGGCCTCTCCGGCATGGTGTCCTATACGATGCAGAAGGGCATCTCCGATTCGTCGATCCTCGGCGGCGGTGTGGTGCAGGACAATCTCAACCTCCGGGCTGAGCGCGCTGTGACGAGCGATCCGCGTCACAACATCAACGCACGCTGGAATTACCAGACGCTCGCCAACAACCAGAAGAGCGGCTTCCTGTATTCGGCCCTTCGCAACTGGCAGATCGGCGGCGGCTACCAGCTGACCTCCGGTTCTCCCTTCACCGCGACGGTGGCGGGCGATCCTCTCCACACCGGCGTGGCCGGTTCCACCCGTGCTGACGCCACCGGCCTGCCGGTCGACAGCGGTACGGGCTTCTTCAACCCGGCTGCGTTCGCCGTCCCGACGCTCACCTACGGAAACGCCGGCCGCAACACCATCCCCGGCATCTGGAACTTCAGCCTGAACGCCCAGGCGATGCGTATCTTCCGCATGGGCGAACGTCACCGGCTCCAGTTCGCGCTGCAGGCGCAGAATCCGCTGAACCATCCCGCGGTTCAGTCGATCTACACCGTCATCGGTTCTACCTCCACGACTCTGCTCGCCGGCACGCCGCAGGGTTACGGACAGATGCGATCGGTTTCGGCCAGCGCGAGGTTCACGTTCTGATGCCACTGCCTAACAAGGGAACGACTTAC
Organism: uncultured Solibacteraceae bacterium; assembly: GCA_964590625.1. Lineage (GTDB taxonomy): Bacteria > Acidobacteriota > Terriglobia > Bryobacterales > Bryobacteraceae > BOG-234. The sequence goes on along the minus strand of CAZPZE010000272.1, from coordinate 230 downwards.
CAGGAAATCAAAGAGGGGTACAGCAGCATGATTAAGAAAGCACTGGCGCTCGGACTCGTGATGACGATGTCCGTTCCTGTCCTGCCGGCGCAGCAGGGACCCGTGACCTTCACGTCGAACACCACGCTGGTGATTGTCGACGTCAGCGTCAAAGACAAAAGCGGCAAGGTGGTCGAAGACCTGAAGAAGGGCGATTTCGCGATCACTGAAGATGGCAAGGCCCAACAGGT
>CAZPZE010000271.1:0-7400 GCA_964590625.1 uncultured Solibacteraceae bacterium | reverse complement strand
CGCGGAAATCGTATTCAGCGTATTGAAAAAGAAATGCGGATTGATCTGCGATTGCAGCGCCCGCGCCTGCGCCTGTGACGCGGTCACCGCCATGTCCGACAGCTTCTTCTGCGATTCCTCCACCTGCATCTTCAGCTTGATGAACGCCCCGATAATCAGCGCCAGAATCGCGCCAATGACGCCATCGGCCATCACGATCGACCAGAAAAACGGAATCTCGATCTTCACGCCTGTGCCGGGCAGATGCGTCACGACCGCGAATGAGAGCATGCAGGCGAGCGAAGCTCCCACCGCGTTGTAGACGACGTGAATCGTGCCCGTGATCGCCGGCGGATATCCGTGCAGCAGCCGCCGCAGAAAGCCATTGCCCAGACCGCAGATGGTTCCGAAGCAGAGAGCGAAAACGACGCCGGTCACTGAAGACCACAACAGCGCGCGCGGATCTGTGAATATGTGGAGCGCGCCTTCCGGATAGCCGAACATCATGAAGAACGCCGCCCAGAATGGCCCCGTCACCGCGCCAAACACGACGAGCTTCGCGAAGAACGACGGGAGCTCCCGCACCGGCACCGGCCCACCGCGGATGCGGAAGATCGACAGCAGCCATCTCATGAGTCCATTGTGCGCCGCTTCGGGCGCTTCAGAGGTGGTTTTCGGACGAACGGCTCAAATTCACGACTCAGTCGTCGTGAACGCCTTGATGAAACGTTTCCACGTGACGTCCAGATCCTCGGGCAGCACCCGCGTCTCCCCTATGGTCGACATGAAATTGGAATCACCCGACCAGCGCGGCAGAACATGCATGTGGATATGCCCCGCAATTCCCGCCCCCGCGCTTTCCCCCACATTCATCCCGATATTCAGGCCACCAGGTTGATAGATATCGCGAATGTGCTTTTCCATCAACTGCATGAGGCTCATCATCTCCGAAGCCTCCGCTTCTTCGAGCGCATGCAGCCGGTCGACGTGACGATAAGGCACGACCATTGCGTGACCGCTCGTGTAGGGAAATCGATTGAGAATGACGAAGTTATACCGGCCGCGATGAACGATCAGATTTTCTTCATCGCGATTCTCCTGCGGAAAATTGCAGAAGACGCAGCCGGAGGGCTTGTCCGCGCCGATCAGATATTTATAGCGCCACGGACTCCAGATATGGTCCACGGCTCGCTCAGACGGCCGGCGTTTCCGGCGTCGAAGCCGCCGCCGATTCTCCTGATCCGTTCGAGCTGTTGACTACGTCCTTCAGTTCCTTGCTGGGCTTGAAGTAAGGAATCTTCTTGGCCGGAACTTCCACGCGCGTGCCGGTCTTCGGATTTCTTCCGATGCGAGCCTGCCGCTGCCGGGTGCGAAAACTGCCAAATCCGCGAATCTCGATCTTATCGGCGTTTCGCAGCGACCGAACGATGCTGTCGAAGATCGCCTCGACGATCACCTCGGATTCCTTACGGGTCATCTCGACTACCCGCGAGACCTCTTCAATCAGATCGGCTTTTGTCATCCTTTACCTTCCCTCCAGCACGGGCGCCAAAACGGCAGGGCATCCATAAAGCATTATCTCTCAACGCATTCGCGCACGCTAGTCGCCCCGGCGGGGTAATACCTCCTCGATGCCTGACCCCGCGGCCGCCCCCCGCCGCCGGTAATCCTCCAGACGCTCGTGTTCCGCGGAATCCGCCATGGCCTTCAGGCTCAGCCCGATCTTCCGCTCCGCCTCATTCATACGAATGACTTTAAATTCCAGCTCCTGGCCGGCAGTCAGCGGCGGTGGATCGGACTTGCGTCCCGTCCATCCCGGCACTTCCGAGAAATGGCACAGTCCCTCAACACCTTCCGCCAGTTCCACAAAGCCGCCGAATCCGGAAAGCCGCAGCACCTTGCCCCGAACTGTGTCATTTACGTGGTGATTCTGGAACCACGTCTCCCACACGTCCGGCTGCAATTGCTTGATTCCGAGCGAAAGCCGCTTGTGCGCGGCGTCAATCGCCAGAATCACGGCCTGCACCATCGAACCTTTGCGCAGCACTTCGCTTGGATGTTTGATGCGCCGCGTCCACGAAAGATCGGAAACATGCACCAGACCGTCAATGCCCTCTTCAATCTCGATGAAGGCGCCGAACTCCGTCATATTGCGCACGCGGCCATCAACCACGGAGCCCACGCTGTAACGGCTCTCGACAGTCGTCCACGGATTCGCTTCGAGCTGCTTCAGCCCCAGCGAAATCCGGCGTTCCGCGGTGTTCACATCGAGCACCACCGATTCCACGCGATCGCCCGGCTTCACCACTTTCGAAGGATGCCGCATCCGGCGCGACCACGTCATTTCGCTGATGTGGATCAGGCCTTCGATCCCGGGCTCCAGTTCCACGAACGCGCCGTAGTCCGTCACCGTAACCACGCGCCCCATCACGCGCGCCCCCGGCGCAATGCGTTCCGCCACGCCTTCCCACGGATCCGGCGTGAGCTGCTTGATCCCGAGAGACACGCGCTCTTTCGAAGGATCGTATTTCAGAACCTGAACCGTGACCTCCGCGCCGGCTTCCAGCACTTCAGAAGGATGCGCCACGCGGCCCCAGGAAATATCGGTTACATGCAGCAGGCCGTCGATTCCGCCGAGATCGATAAACGCGCCGTACTCGGTCAGGTTCTTCACCGTCCCTGTGAGCACCGCGCCCTCGTGGATCATGCCGAGCGTCTGCGTCTTGCGCGAATCCACTTCTTCCTGCACGGCCAGCTTTCGCGACACCACGGCATTGCCGCGCCGCCGGTTCAGCTTCACCACTTTGACCGGAATATCCTGCCCGATGAACTGATCGATATTGCGGATCGGCCGCGGATCCACCTGCGATCCCGGCATGAACGCGCGGATTCCGATGTCGACCGAAAGCCCGCCCTTCACGCGTCCCAGCACACGGCCCGAAATGATCAGCTCTTCGGTGAGCGCACGCTCGAGGTTGTCCCACACCTTCAGGCGCGCGGCTTTTTCGTGCGAAAGCTGGACGTAGCCCTCGGGCGTATAGCCGCCTTCGACCATCACCTCGACGATGTCGCCGGGCTTGACGGTCGCATTGCTGTCGAAATCCTGGAATTCGGAAAGTGGAGTGACGCCGTCGGATTTGGAGCCGAAGTCGATGAAGACTTCCCCGCCCCGGATCTTCAGGACACGCCCTTCGATCACCTCGTGCCGCGACGGTGGCGCCAAGTGACTGTAGTCTTCGAGGAAATGCTGGTAGTCTTCGGCGTCTACGCCGTTGACCGGTAACTCGGCATCCCCCGGCATGTCGTTGTCAATCAAAGCGTTGCCCTCAGACCCGCCCTTTCGCGGCGCTCCGGTTGAGGCCGAGTCTGAAACGGGAATCTATCAACTATAGAGATCCCCGGGGGGCTTGTCAAACGTGATATGTGAGATCGCGGTCAGAGCGATTGTGGCAGCACCACCGGGGAGATCCGCCGCATTACCGCTGTCACCAGAGATTTGTAGTCCGGTGATTCGTTGTAAGCTTCCAGCTTCCCCTGGGTGGTCTTGCCTCTATAGGGTCTGGCTTCCGCCAGAGCCGTCGCGACTTCATGAATAGCTGCGGTGACGGACGAGAACGCGCTGGCTCCATTGTCCCAGCCAAAAAGGTTATTCTTCCGGCAGTTCTTACCGCCTCCGGATTCGACGAAAGCCAGGCTCGGCAGCAGCCGCCAGTCAAGGCCGTGGGTATCAGCCTCGACGATGAAGGTTTCCGCGTAACTTGCTGCAGGGGAATGCTTTTCTGTAAAAAAGTGCCTTAAGAGTCCGATCCGGACATCCGGCTTCGGATACGTTTTCGTGACGTTGTGGTCTGCGTGACCGGTTGCTGCTGCGGCTCCAAGAAAGCCGGCTACAAGAACCAGTCCGGATTTTAAAATTTTCATCGATGTCGTTCTCCTCGTTACTGCAGGATCAAGGTCGACGGCTCGGTGTTGATGAGGTGAGCGGCCGAAGAAAGTCTCGGTCAGGACCAAGCCGACTCCGGCGCATGCCGGCTGGCAAAAATCCTGTCTGTTATTGTACCAGCCCCCATGCACGCCCATAACCTTCGAGAGCGAACAAAAGGCGAACGCGAAAATTCGCGACGTGCGATCCATTTCACTCCGGTTTCCATGGTTCGCAGACGCACGAAAAACGCGTTTTGATTTTTAGTCACTCAACTTCAATCGCATTGCGCTCTCTCTTCACACACGGCTAGACTGGTTCTGGAGTTATATCCGCAGTGAGCATTTGGAATAAAAAAGAAGAGCAGCCCGCGCCGCGTCCGGCAGCCGCGCCGCCCGCTCCACCACCGGCGCCGCCGGTCGTTCGCCCTACGCCGGAAATCAGGAAGGAGACAGTTCCGATGTCGTCAATACCGCACAGAGTCGATACGGATAACCGCAACACAGCCACGATCGGAAAAGCCGTCAGGATCGTGGGCCAGATATTCACCAAGGAAGACCTCAATGTCGATGGCGACGTGGAAGGAACCATCGAATCCACCGATAACAAGGTGACGATCGGCAGCACCGGCCGCGTCCAGGCCAGCGTGAAAGCCCGCGAGGTCGTGATCCTCGGCCAGGTGCAGGGGAACGTCGAGGCCACCGACAAGGTCGATATCCGGCGCGAAGCGAAGCTGGTGGGCGACATCACCACCGCCCGCATCAGCATTGAAGATGGCGCTCTGTTCAAGGGCAGCATCGACATTCGCAAGCCGGAGCCGAAGGCCGCTGCCACGTCCTCCCAGCAGCCGGCGACTGCCTCTTCTTCGCCATCGTCGTCTTCTTCTTCCGCCTCAGCCCCGGCGAGTGCCGCGGCAGCCACGCCGGTGGCTCGCTAAGGCGTACCTCCGAGTAGAGAGCCCGTGCCGCTGCAGGATAAATTTCGTTCCATCTTCGGTAAAGGAAACGAACCTCCGGCCTCTGCACGGGCTCAAACACCTGCCGGCGCGCAGCCGAGCATCTCCTTCATCAAACCCCAGCGAAAAGAACCGCCCGCCGTCCGCCCCAGCCGGGGGCTGGAGCAGTTTTTCTTCAACCTGCAGGGACGCGTCGGCCTTTCCATCCTCGATCTCGCCGGCGCCAGCCAGCAGAATATCGATTTCCTGACCAACCTCGGTCATAAGGTTTATTCCGGCAATATCATTCGCAGCATGGAAGACTGCTTCGGGATCGATCCCGCGGGCCAGACCAACCCCAGCCGCATCGAATTCTTCCTGAAATCCAATTTCGACTACCCCTCGCAGACTTTCGATGGGGTTCTGATGTGGGACTCCATGCAGTTCATGGGACCGGCGCTCCTCAACGCCACCGTGGAGCGACTGGCCGACATCATGAAGCCCCAGTCCTACCTGCTGGCGTTTTTCACCATGAATGACAAGGTGCAGGAAGTGCAGTCGTATGAATTCCGCATCCAGGACGCGAAGAATCTCCTCGTAAACGAACGTGGACCACGCCCCACCGGGCACGTATTCAACAACCGCAGCCTCGAAAAGCTCTTCGGCAAGTTCGAGAGCGTGAAGTTCTTCCTCACCCGCGACAATCTGCGGGAAGTCATCGTTCGCCGGTAAACGGCTGCGGCTGGCCGCCCTGACATTCAGCCAGTAAACTCAAGGTTGGCCCTCGCGCTTGACGCACCTCTGACATACCTGAAAGGCGTCGGCCCGACGCGCGCGGCAATGCTGCAGACGCGCGGGCTGGAAACCGTCGAAGACCTGCTCCACTATTTTCCGTTCCGCTACGAAGACCGCAGCAATCTCAAACCGATCTCGCAACTGGCGCCAGGCGAGCAGGCGACCGTCATCGCGGAAGTGAAGTCGTCGAAGCTATCCGGTTTCCGGCGGCGCAATCTCGGGCTGTTTGAAGCGACGTTCACCGATGGCTCCGGTGGAACGCTGCTCGGCAAGTGGTTCCACGGCGGCTATCTGGCGGACCGGCTCACGCAGGGCACGCGCGTCGCGCTGTTCGGCAAGATCGAGTTCGACAACTACCGCGGCGAACTCCAGATGATGCACCCGGATTACGAGGTGCTCTCCGGCCAGGACGATGACGGCGATTCCGCGCTCCACACCGGCCGCATCGTGCCGGTCTATGAAGCCGTCGGCAAGGTCAACACGCGCATCCTCCGCACCATCCTGCATCGCGTGCTGGAGGAGATGCCGGACCTCGAAGACCATCTGCCTGCGCACATCGCGACTCGGCTCAAATTTCCCGACCGCACTCACGCGGTTCGCGACGCGCACTTCCCTTCCCCCGGCACGCCGATCCGGCTGCTGAATTCGTTCCGCTCGCCCGCGCAGTTCCGGCTGATCTTCGAAGAATTCTTCTGGCTCGAATGCGGCCTCGAACTGAAGCGACGCCGCGCCCGCACGATGCCCGGCATCGCGTTTCAGCTCACCGATCGCGTCCGCGAGCAGATCATCAAGCTGTTGCCGTTCAAACCGACAGGCGCGCAGAAGCGGGTGCTGAAAGAAATCGCGCAGGACATGTCGCATCCGAGCCCGATGAACCGCCTGATGCAGGGGGATGTGGGCAGCGGTAAGACGATTGTCGCCGCCGAGGCCACCGTGATCGCGGTGGAGAACGGCTATCAGGTGGCGATTCTCGCGCCCACCGAAATTCTGGCACAGCAGCACTACTATTCGCTGAAGCCGCTGTTCCAGAAGCTGGGATACGTGGTCGCGCTGCTCACCGGGTCGATGACCGCGCGTGAGAAGCAGAAGCTCAAAGACATGCTGCGCGCCGGCATGATTCCGGTCGCGATCGGCACGCACGCGCTGATCGAGAAGGATGTGGAATTCGCGAAGCTGGGGCTGGTCATTATCGATGAGCAGCACCGGTTCGGCGTGATGCAGCGCTATGAGCTCACACGCAAGGGCGTGACGCCGGATGTGCTCGTGATGACCGCCACGCCGATCCCCCGCACACTTGCCATGACGATCTATGGCGATCTGGATATCTCGGTGATTGACGAGCTTCCACCGGGGCGGCAGCGGATTGTGACCAGGCACTATACCGAGGATCAGATCGAGATCGCCTACAGCGAACTGCGGCGCGAGATCGATGCGGGGCGTCAGGCGTATGTGGTGTATCCGGTGATCGAGGAATCGGAGACGCAGGCGATGAAGGCCGCGCAGCAGATGTACGAGCACCTCTCGACCGAGGTTTTCCCGGACGTGCCGATCGGGCTGCTGCACGGCCGTCTGCCGGCCTCCGAGAAAGAAGCCGCAATGGATGCATTCAAGCACGGCCGTACGAAAATTCTGGTTTCGACGACAGTGATCGAAGTCGGCGTCGACGTGCCGAACGCGACTGTGATGATCATTGAGCAGGCAGAGCGCTTCGGGCTTTCGCAACTGCACCAGTTGCGCGGGCGCGTGGGACGCGGCGCGGCGCAGAGCTAC
>CAZPZE010000270.1:0-3050 GCA_964590625.1 uncultured Solibacteraceae bacterium | reverse complement strand
TGCTGCTGGACGCCGAGGAAGAAATCCTGCGAGTAGCCGTTGCGGAGACTGGGGTCCATCAGGGTGAGCGGCGGGAAATTCGATGGTCCGAACGGCCCCTGCGGGAGATATTTCGCGAGCTGCAGGTAATTGAACGTGCTGCCATCGAAATTGTTCTGAGGGAGAAGAAGGTTGTTGCTGCGAACGTTCTGCCAGAGGTTGTCGAAGGGCGCGTCATAGAAGAGTCCGTAGCCGCCGCGGAGAACGGTTTTTGCGTGGCCGAAGGGATCCCAGGAGAAACCGAAGCGCGGGGCGAAATCGAAATTATCGGCGCCGTAAACGTTTTGGTTGCCGGAGCCATCGGGCGGACGAACGAGATTGGCGGAGGCGAGGCGCGCGTTGAAATCCGCGCCGGAGCCGAGTTGGACGAGCGCGTCTTTCTGCGTGCCGGTATTGAGCGGTGCACCGTAACGTTCGTAGCGCACGCCGAAGTTCATGGTGAAGTGCGGAGTGACGCGGAAGCTGTCTTCGATGAAGAAATCGCTCTGGGCGTAGCGGTAGGAGCGTTCGTAATTCGGGATGCCTCCGGTGAATCTGTCTTCGGCGACGTAGAGAGTGGTGGGCGCATCGAAGGCAAAGTCGAAGAGATTGGCGAAAAGATATTCGCCATCCTGACCGGCGGTGAGGTGGCCGCTGTTGTAGCGCAGGAGCATGCCTCCTCCCATGGTGATCACGTGGCGGCGGCGAGTCCAGACAGCGGAATAGATGGCTTCGAACGACCGGTTGCGATTGCGGTAGGAGTAGAAGAGCGGGCTGCCGGGAAGCGTGGCGTCGTCGCCCGAAATCAGCGTGGGGATTTCGGGATGGGCGCGGTTCCACCAGAGATCGTCGCTACTGTAGCTGAGTTTGAATTCGTGAGTGAGGCGCGGAGTCCAGGAGCGCGTCCAGTTGCCGGCGATGCCGGTAGTGTTCTGGTAGAGCGGCGTGATGAAGTCGGGATAGGGGCTGAAACTGAAATCGGGCTCTTTGAAGCGATCGAGAACGAGGCGCGCCATCAGGCGGTCTTTGCCGGATTTGGTGGAGTAATCACCACGCTCGAATGCGACGGTGCGATTGACGACGACGGGCGCCGCGATATCAAGCGGGGCAACAGTGGTTTGAGTCGTCTGGACTTCGGGCGACGGGAATTTTTTCAGAAGCTGATAAGCGAGACGCGTGGAGGGGATGTTGTAGGCGGGGAGATAGTCGGTGGTGGGAAGGAAGTAAGTCTGGGGCGCGAGAGTTCCGTGGCTGTTGAACTGTTCGAGGGCGCTCGAGAAGAAAAGGCGATTGCGGATGATGCGTCCCGCGCCTTCGTAGCCGAAGCGATTTTCCTTGTCTTTGGTGCGGCCGGCGCCGATGGCGTTATCGGCGAAGTCGGCGGCGTTGAGGGCTTCGTTCTTGAAATACCAGTAGGCGTTGAGGTGATACGTGTTATCGCCCGCGCGCGTGACGGCGTTGGCGACGAAGCCGTTGGTGCGTCCGTATTCGGCGGAATAGTTGTTCGTTGAGATGCGGTATTCCTGAATGGCTTCCGGGGCAACGGGGTTGAGCGGGCCGGTGACGAGATAGTTGTTGTTCGAAACGCCGTCGAGCAGGAAGTTCGAGGACGAGGGGCGCGCGCCTGCGACGGAGACGCCGATGCCGCGGCCGGTGCTGGTGTCCGACGTGACGTTGGGGAGGCTGATGAGCATCGTGTAGACGTCGCGGCCCTGGAGCGGGAGGTCTTCGATCTGTTCGGGTGTGATCACGTAGGACTGCGAGGTGTCGAGCGCGGAACGATCGCCGCTCTGTGAGCTGAAGGAACCGGAGCGGCTGGTGTCGACGTCTGGTCCGAAAAAGGTGACGACGGTTTTGGTGCCGGGGAGGAAGACGCTGCGATACTGGCCGGCTTCCCAGACGTCATTCAGGGGGCGGATGCGGAATTCGAGGTTGATGATGCCGGCGACGGGGAGGTCGAGTTCCTGGAGTTCCTGCGGCTGATAGGTGTCGGCCGTAGTTCTGACGTTGTACGTGCCGGCGGAGAGCAGCGGGAGGAAGTAGTAGCCGAGGGCGTCGCTTTTTTGGACGCCGGAAGCGGCGAGGGTAGAACTGCTCCAGGTGACGGTGGCGTTGGCGACGGGACGTCCGGTGACGGAATTGAGGATGCGTCCGGCGATGAGGCCTTGTGTTGTCTGTGCGTGAACGTGCGTCAGAGCAGTGAGGAAAATCGCGAGAGCGAGCTTCGGCGCGTGACGCATGAATGTAAGTGTAGCTTGGGGCACTGATGTTGCATTTCGGCGAAAGTTGCGTTGATTAGAAGGTTTGTGTCTTCGCAGACGCCCCTCTGCGTGGGCTCGCTGTGACTCAACGCTATCCCAGGTTCCGCGCCGGCCGGAAGGCCGACGGCCAGGCCGAAACCCGGCCCTACGTCAGGTAAGGTCGATTGCCAGGGCTTCGTTCAGTTCGAAGCTGGGGACTGAGGCTTCGAGTATGCCGTTGGTTATCGTGTGCTGCGGCGCGGCGGGGTTGACGAGGAATTTCACAGCCTTCACGGTCCTGCCCTGCGGGATGCGCACGCGGATTTTTTGCGGCGGTGAAGGGACGAGTTCGCGGATCGGGCCCTTCATCGTCATCGGGTTGGTGAGGTTGACGAGGTGAGCGGTGATGGAATCTTTCTGCGCCCAGAGCCCGACATCGATCAATCCCCTGCCCGTCACGGTGAGCGGCTGCTGGCCGCGCGAGGTCCAGGCGACGGCGTTTTTCAGGACGGCGCCGTGATCGTTCGAGAGAACTTCCCAGAAGGTGCGATCGAGATCGAAGGGGAAATAGACGACACGGCCTTTGCCCCGCTCGCGGACGTAGACGCCGGGTGTATCGGTGTGGGGCACGCGGGCGAAGACCTCTTCCATGGGGAGATCGGGATAGCTGGGGACGAGTGTGAGCGGCGAGTACTTCTGGGGCTCGGTGGTTTTGACGTGAACCCAGTTCACGCCGTTGATGATGCGGGTGGCGTTTTCGAGGCCTTTCACCAGCGTGTGATACGTGCCGTC
>CAZPZE010000269.1:0-20941 GCA_964590625.1 uncultured Solibacteraceae bacterium | reverse complement strand
TCCCCTTGCGGTCAAAACGCTGCTCGGCACCAACCTCCAGCAGCTCGGCTTCAAAATCACGTATCAGAAATTCGACAACAGCGTCTGGTTCCCGGTGACCTACAGCGGAGAATTCAAGCTCCGCGCGCTCTTCCTCTACGCGCGGACAATATCCATGGGACTGGTGAACTCAGATTTTTGGCACGCGAACGTCGAGTCCGCCGTGCGTTTCGAAAAGCAGTAGCCTCTACGCCAGGTTCAGAGCCTGCTTCAGCGAACCGGCCGATCCGCTGATCTTCTCCTGCAGCATCATGATCGCGTGGATCAACTGCTCCGGCCGCGGCGGGCAGCCCGGAACGAACACGTCCACCGGGATCACCTGATTCACCGGAACCAGCGCGTAGTTGTTGAAAACGCCGGTCGAGGTCGCGCACGCCCCCATCGAAATCACCCATTTCGGTTCCGGCATCTGCTGATACAGGTGCCGGATCACCGGCGCCATTTTGTTCGAAACACGGCCCGCGATGATCATCAGGTCGCTCTGGCGCGGCGAACCGCGGAACACCTCGGCGCCGAACCGGGAAATATCGAAGCGCGAAGCGCTCATCGACATCATCTCGATCGCGCAGCACGCGAGCCCAAACGCCATCGGCCAGATCGAATTCTTCCGTCCCCAGTTGATGACGCTGTCAAGTGTGGTCGTAATCACGCCCGACTGCAGAAGCGCCTGTTCCATGCTCTCGTTATCGATGCGAGAAAACAGGTCCGGCGGGCCGCTGGCCAGCAGTGTGCTCATGGGACCATTGTGCCACAAGCTCGCGGTCGCGGCGGTTGATACACTGGGACAGTGCCGAAAGCTCTGCGGCGTCTCATTTTATGGGACTTTGAGCGCGGCGTCTGGCAATACGACGTCATCTGCGCCGCCATCGTGATCTTTATTTTCGCTTCGCCGGCGGCCTGGTTTAATGACCAGCCGCGTATCCCCAATGTGACGCAGGTCAACTCACCGCCGGGGGAATCGGCGTTCTGGATCGATACGGAACTTCTTACTTCGATCCCGGAAAACCAGCGTCTCGACGAGATCAGCCGGATTGTCACCGCCCGGACCCATAAGCCGCACGTCATGACCCGAATTGAGCCTGTTTACGACGGAGAAAAAGAGCTGAAAGGCTATATGGCCTTTTCAAAACCTTAAGAAGTATCCTTCCTCTGCTTGCCGGCGTCACAGTAACAGAGAGGGCCTGAAATATGAACCGTTCCATTAAAATGGGTCTTTTAGCACTCATGCTCGCGGGCCTGGTCCAGGCCGCCGGCACCGCCGACACTGTCTTCGCGCGGATCGACCAGGCGGCCAAATCCTTCAAAGGCATGACCGCAAATCTCACCTACACCGAGCACACCGCTCTCATCAACAGCGATGAGGTCAACAAGGGCGTCGCGAAGTTCCTGCGCGTGAAGGGGAACTCGATGCGCGCGCTGATCACATGGGACAACGGAAGCGGCGGTCTCGAATATAACGGCAAAGAGGGCAAACAGTACAACGCGAAGACCAGGACCGTAGACGTGGTGAATCTGGCCGGCAAGCAGACTGCGGTCAACAAATATCTCGCGCTGGGCGTCGGCGCCACAAGCGCGGAGCTCAAAGCTGAATACGACGTCACCTATCTTGGTGAGGAGAGCGCAGGCGGCGAGACCACTTACCACCTGAAACTGGTTCCCAAAACCCATGATCCGGCAAGCAGCCTCAAGCAGGCCGACCTTTGGTACGGCGCAAACGGCATCGTCGTGCAGCAGAAAATTTCCCGTCCGTCCGGTGATTATCAGGTGTTCCTCTACACCAACATCAACGTTGGCCCCATCCCCGAAAAAGAAATGGAACTGCAAGTCCCGAAAGGCGTCACCGTACAGAAGCACTAAAGCTCCCCCGACCGACTGAATGAAACCCCGTACTCAACGCCTGGCCTATCTGGACTGGATGCGCGGACTCGCCGCCATGACCATGCTGCAGGGCCACGTCTTCCACTCCTTCCTTCGCGACGATCTTCGCGGCGGCGGCCCCTACATGGCTTCCCAGTTCGTCGGCGGCATGCCCCCGGCGATCTTCCTGTTTCTCCTCGGCGTCACTTACTCCTTCGGCATGGATAGCCAGGAGCGCAAAGGCGCCAACGCCTGGGGCCGGGTGAAGGGAGCCCTGAGGCGCACCGGCCAGATCGCCCTCCTTGCAGTCGCCTTCCGCCTGCAGATGTGGATCGTTTCCATCGATAAAAGCCCGTGGACGGATCTGTTCCGTGTCGACGTCCTGAACAACATGGCCTTCGCGCTCCTGCTCCTCGCGCCCATGGCCGTCTTCAGCACGCTGGAGCGCATCCGGCTCTGCGCCATACTCGGCGCGGTCATCGCAGCCCTCGGCCCGGTGGTTTCCGCCATCGACTGGAGCGGGGTGCCGCCCATCGTGAAAAACTACCTCGCGCCCGACACTTTCTACTTCGGCTTCTTTCCCTGGGCCGCATTCGTCGCTTTCGGGATGAGCATCGGCAGTCTGATCCGCACGCTGGACCGCGAGCAGATTGCCACCGCCATGCAGTGGCTCGGCGGCGCCGGCATTGCCATTGCGTTCGGCGCCTGGTACATGTCGAACCTGCCCTATTCCATCTACCCGCACGTCGAATTCTGGAAAGACAGCCCCGGCCTGATCTTCATCAAACTCGGCGTGCTGCTGATCATTCTGGCGTTCGGTTATGCCTGGAACCTTGGTCTGCGCGAGGCCCAGTGGAGCATCGTCCGCCAGTTCGGCGTCACCAGCCTGCTGGTCTACTGGGTGCACGTCGAACTCGTCTACGGTCGCTGGTTCTGGTTCTTCAAGGAAAGCCTGACCGTGTCCCAGACCGTCATGGCCGCAATTGTGGTCACCATCCTGATGCTGGGCCTCTCACTCGTCCGCACCAACTGGACCCGCATCCGCACGCTGCCCGTTTCCGAGTGGTTCCCCTCGGCCAGGTCCAGCCCGAGCGAGGCCGCCGGCGATTAGTCCCGGCCACCTCCGCTCCGAATGATAGAATTCGGATTCCCCCTTTTTTCTAAAGATATGACTAATCCGATGGCCCGTCCGCTGGCCGAAGCCGATCCCGATATCTACCGGCTCATTCAGAAAGAGACCGAGCGCCAGCACGGCCAGATCGAGCTCATCGCGAGCGAGAATTTCACCTCCGAGGCTATCCTCGAAGCCGCCGGCAGCGTGCTCACCAACAAGTACGCCGAAGGCTATCCGGGCAAGCGTTACTACGGCGGCTGCGAGTTCGTCGATGAAGTCGAGAACATCGCCCGCGATCGCGCGAAGACGCTGTTCGGCGCCGAATACGTCAACGTGCAGCCGCATTCCGGCTCGCAGGCCAATCAGGCGGCGTACGCTGCGATCCTCAACCCCGGCGATACCATCATGGGCCTCGATCTCGCTCATGGCGGCCACCTCACGCACGGCCACAAGTTGAACTTTTCCGGCAAGACCTATCACGTGGTCGGCTATCAGGTCAGCAGGGAGGACGAACGCGTCGATTTCGAAAACGTCGCGCGTCTGGCCGAAGAGCACAAGCCGAAAATGATCATCGCGGGCGGCAGCGCGTACCCGCGCCAGTGGGATTTTGCGAAGTTCCGCCAGATCGCCGATTCGGTCGGCGCCTATCTCGTCGTCGACATGGCCCACTTCTCCGGCCTCGTCGCCGCCGGACTCCATCCGAACCCCTGCGAATACGCCGATATCGTCACGTCCACCACCCACAAGACGCTGCGTGGACCGCGCTCCGGCATCATCCTGGCTCGCGAGAAATACGCCGCCGCCATCGACAAGAACGTCTTCCCCGGCGCGCAGGGCGGCCCGCTGATGCACATCGTTGCGGCGAAAGCGGTCTGCTTCCTCGAAGCGCTGCAGCCGAGCTTTAAGGAATACCAGAAGCAGGTGATCACCAATGCAAAGGCGCTCGCAATGGGTATGCTCGCCGAAGGCTTCCGCGTCGTCTCCGGCGGTACCGACACCCATCTCCTGCTGGTCGACGTTTTCTCGAAAGGCGTGAAAGGACGCGAAGCCGAGAACGCGCTCGATTCCGCGCGCATCACCGTCAACAAGAACGCCATCCCGTTTGACACCAATCCGCCGCTGAACCCGAGTGGCATCCGTCTCGGCAGCCCTGCCGTGACCACCCGCGGTTTCAAAGAGCGCGAAATGCAGGAAGTGGCGTCTTGCATCGCCGAAGTGCTGCGGAACACTTCGTCCGAAGAAGCCATCGCCGCGGTCCGCGAGCGCGTGCAGGCGCTCACCGAGCGCTTCCCGCTTTACAGTTGGCGTCGCAACCGAGCATAATCCGGCAGAGGTACCCCCGTGAAGATTGCGCTTGACGTCCGGAGAATTCGCGATTTCGGCGTCGGCACGTACATTCGCAATCTTCTGCAGGCTCTCGCCGCCCAAAACCCCGATCACGAATTTCGCCTGATCTCATCCCCGCAGGATGAGGCTCAGATTCCCCCGCTGCCATCGAATTTCCGCACCGCGATCTATAACCGCCGCGATGCGTCCCGCGCCGAACATTTCGCTCTGCCACGGTTCCTCGCGCAGCTCCGCGTCGATCTCACCCACATCCCGTTCCACCGCGTGCCGCTGCTGATGCCGAACCCGTACGTCGTGACCATCCACGATCTGAGCAGCGTTTTCTATGACGACGCGACGGGCATGCTCCACGCCGCCCGCGTCTTCCGTCTCAAGCGCGGTCTCGAACGCGCCGCCCGCATCATCACGGTATCGGGAGCGACCCAGCGCGATGTCGTCAACCTGGCCCCCAGCGCCTCCGGCCGCGTCCACCTGATCTACAACGCGCCGGACCCGCAGTTCCTCGCCCGCCCCGGCCAGGGGCTCGACGCCGCCACCGTCGCGCGCGAACGGCACCGCATCCTCGAGCGCTATCAGATTCGCTATCCATTCCTGCTCTACGCGGGCTCCATCCGCCCGCAGAAAAACATCCCGCGTCTCATCGAAGCCTTCGCCGTCGTCCGTCAGAAGCTCGAAGCGCACGGCGGCTACAAAGATCTGCGCCTCATCATCATCGGAGACGACATTTCGCGCTATCCCGACGTCCGCCGCGCCGTGATCCAGAGCCGAGTGGAACAGTCGGTGCGCTTCCTCGGCTTCGTTCCGCTCGATACGCTGCGCACCTTCCATGAGCTCGCCACCGCATTCGTGTTCCCCTCCCTCTACGAAGGGTTCGGACTTCCCCCGCTCGAAGCCATGGCCGCCGGCACGCCCGTAATCGCGTCGCAGGTCAGTTCTCTGCCCGAAGTCGTGGGCGGCGCGGCCATGCTGGTCAATCCGGAAAACGTCTTCGATATCGCGCGCGGTATCACCGAAGTCCTGCTCAACGCCGAACTGCGCGAGGAGTTGATCACCCGCGGCCGCAGGCAGGCCGCCCGCTTCAGTTGGGCCCGCACCGCCCGTGAGGTCCTCGGCGTCTATCGCGAATCGGTCTACCGGGTATCCAAAGCAACGGGCCGTTTTCCAGTGGTAACAAAACTGCAGTAGCCATCATCGGCAACCGCAGAAAATGGCAGCGACCGCACAGCTTCTGAACCAGGATTACGCCGTCGCATTCCGGGAAGGCCAGCGCCTCTCGCACTTTGACGAAGCAGCCGATTTCACCCTCTTCACGCGCGATGAATCCCATCTGCGCCGCATCCTCGAAAGCGACTGGTACACCGCCGCACTCGGCTTCATTCGCGGCGAGTTCCGCGTAGCCGGCGATCTCACTGCCGCCATCCGGCTGAAGGAAACCTGCGGAATTCATGGGTTTCTGCCCCGCCTGCGCACGCTCGCCTGCCGCATGACCGGCGCCCGCATCGAATCGTGGCTGCAGAGCCGGTCTCGCGCTGCCGCGAACATCCGGTTCCACTACGATGTTTCGAACGAGTTCTATCAGACTTTTCTCGATTCCCGCCTGATCTATTCGGAAGGCTGGTTCGATCAGCCGCAGTGGACTCTCGAACAGGCCCAGGAAGCGAAGCTCGATCACATCTGCCGAGATCTGCAGTTTCAGGCCGGCCAGAACTATCTCGATATCGGCTGCGGCTGGGGTGCGCTGATTTCCCACGCCGCTGGGCGTTTTGGCGTACATGCCGTCGGCTGCACCCTGAGTCACGGACAGTATGAATACGCCACCGCGCTCGTACGGTCGCTCGGACTCGATCACCGCGTCCAGATCGCCGAAATGGATTACCGCGATCTCCCCGGCCGCTTCGATCGTATCTCCTCCATCGGAATGTTCGAACACGTGGGCCGGCACCGGCTCGGCGAATACTTCCGCCGCATGCACCGTATGCTCGAGCCCGGCGGCCGCTTCGTCAACTCCGGCATCAGCCGGCCGCAGGACGTGCGTGACGACCCGCAGACCCGCTTTCTGCTCAGCCGAGTATTCCCCGGCGCCGAGCTCGCGCATCTTTCCGACGTGATTCGCGAGGCCGAACACGCCGGCTTCAGCATTCTCGATCTGCGCAATCTCCGCCGCGATTACGCGCGCACCTGCCGCGAATGGGTGGCGAATCTGAAATCCAGCCGCGACCGGTGTATATCCCTCGTGGGCGAAGAAGCCTGGCGCACCTGGCTGCTCTATCTCGCCGCCTCCGCGTGCAGCTTTGAGAAAGGAGAATCAGAGGTCTTCTCGATTGTGATGACCCGGCAGTAGCGGCTTCACCCATGAGATACCCGCTTCGCAGTTTCATCTTTCTTCTGTCCCTCGCCCCGCTCACCGGAGCCCCTCCCCCCAAAGCTCCCGATCCCGCTACAATCATCCAGCGATCCGTCGAAGCCATGCGCCGCGACTGGCAGGCTTCCTCACAATACGTCCACCTCGAGCGCGATCTTGAGCAGCACGGCTCGAAGACATATCAGGTCCTGATGATCCAGGGCTCTCCCTATCAGCGGCTGACGGCGGTGAACGGAAAACCGCTTTCCCCGGATGATGCCCGGAAGCAGGAACAGAAACTCCGCGACGAAGTCGCCTCGCGCTGCGCCGAATCCCCTTCCGGCAGGCAGAAGCGGATCGCGGACTATCAGGCGGACGAGGGGCGCGACCGCGCCATGATCCAGGAACTGACAAAGCGTTCACCTTCCGGATCCCCGGCCAGCAGCGCATCGACGGCCATCAAACGTGGGTCCTGAGCGCAACACCCAAACCGGACTACCAGGCGCCCAGCGTCGAAACCAAAGCGCTCACCGGCATGGAGGGCAAACTCTGGATCGACACCGGTAGTTCCGAATGGGTTCGCGTCGAAGCGCACGTCGTCCGGCCGGTCTCGATCGAAGGCTTCATCGCCACCGTTGAACCCGGGACCGTCTTCCAGTTGCTCCGCGCGCCAATCGCAAAAGGCGTCTGGGCGCCCGCGCATTTTTCCGAACGGTCGAAAGCGCGAATCATCGGCCTCATCGGCCACAGCACGCATGATGACGAAACCTATACAAATTATCAGAACGTCAATACCGTAAAGATCCCGGGTTGCCCGGGAAAATAGATGGATTAAGGTGCGGACGAGCACGTCAATGACAGTCCCTGACCAGTCTTACAACCTGTAGTATGTCATTGAAAACACAATAAATTTCCTCAATGGACTGTCATACTCTTGCTGACACTGGCCGTCACTTTGCACACTGGAATTGCGAACCCGGAGAAAGCGACGGGAGGGGGAAATTCCCTTTTGCCCGGTGATCGAAATCCAACCCTGAGGAGGTGTTTCGCAAAATGAAAATGAAGTGGATGTTCGCGGTTCCGGCGATGGCGATTGCTATGGCGGGAATCGCATTTGCGGGTTCTTACTTTACGCTGGCTGACAACGCGAACCTGGCCGGGAAGAAACTGAAGCCTGGCGAGTACCAGGTGAACCTGAAGAAGGATCAGGCTGAAATCACCAATCCGGACGGGAAAACAATCAAGGTCCCCGTCAAAGTCGAGCAGGCAGCCACCAGGTTCCCCAATACGTTTGCCATCACGAAGCCCGGAACCGGTGGCGTGGATCTGATCGAAATCGATCTCGGCGGCTCGACCAACCGGCTGATTTTCGGACAGTGAAGCGCGACCCCCTCGCGCAACCCGTCTCTGTCCCGGCGGCCCTGTTGACCTGAGTTTGCCTGATTCATCGCCGGCGCCGTGCCATTTTGCGGCGCCGGGCGGTGAATTTAATCGATAGAGTCCACCGCATGGTAACCTGGTGATTTCACTACGACGTCGCTATTTCGGTGGCTTCTTCAACATCTTCGACCGCGATCCTGACCGATGGCTGGTCGCCGCACACCATCGCCGAGCGGGAAGCGGTCCTGCAGCACCTCAGCCGCGTCCTCGGCAGCCCGGTATTTCGCAACAGCAAGCGCTATCCCGCCCTGCTGAAATTCATTGTTGAAGAAACCCTCGATGGCCGTGGCGACGCCCTCAAGGAGCGGGTTCTGGGCGCGGAAGTTTTCGGCCGCCC
This sequence comes from uncultured Solibacteraceae bacterium, assembly GCA_964590625.1. Classification (GTDB taxonomy): domain Bacteria; phylum Acidobacteriota; class Terriglobia; order Bryobacterales; family Bryobacteraceae; genus BOG-234. Next base: position 12,466 of record CAZPZE010000269.1, on the reverse strand, counting down.
GCTCGATTACGATACCGGCTCAGATCACGTTGTTCGAACCGCCGCCGGTGAAGTTCGCAAGCGTCTCGCCCAGTACTATCTGAGCGAAGGTTCCGGCGATGACATCCGCATCGATGTGCCGCCCGGATCCTACGTCGCGCAGTTCCGTCTGATTGCCGAACCGCTGCAGCTCGACCCGGTTCAGACGCTGGTGGCCCCGGTTGTCGCCGAACCCGGACCGGCGGTCTCCACCCGGAAGTTGCCTGGCGTCAACTGGCCGCTTGTCGGCTCGCTCACCGTCAACGCTCTTCTCGCGGCTGCGATCGCGTTGATGATTCTCCCCTGGCAAAAGGGTGCCTCGACGCTCCAGAAATTCTGGGAACCCGTCTTTTCGGCGAGCGATCCCATGCTCATCTGCGTCGGTCTGCGGGATGAAAATCCGCGCCCAGGCTCGCTCGCTGTCTCCGATCCCCTCTATCACCGCGTTTCCATGGCGGAGTTGCTCGCGCTGTCGCGCGTCACGAGTTACGCGGGCGAACGGCACGCTCGCTACCGCGTCCTCGACCCCGCATCCACGAATTTCTCCGATCTTCGCAACATGCCGACGGTCCTCATCGGAGTCGGCAACAACTCCTGGACCAAGCAGCTTTCCGGACAGCTCCGTTACGGCTTCCAGATGAACGACGCGGGCCATCCCTATGCGATCCGCGACACGCAGCATCCCGAAAAAGACTGGGTTCGCGGCGATCAGCGCAGCGATTTCTTCCGTGATTACGCCATCGTCTCGCGCCTGCTCGATCCGCGCGTGGAACAGGTGGTCGTCATGCTCGGCGGTGTGGGAGCGCACGGAACCGAGGCCGCAGGCGAGTTCGTCAGCAATCCGGATCAGATCCGCAAGCTCGAAGCCTTCGCGCCCTCCGGCTGGGGCGGTAAGAACCTGCAGGTTGTCCTTTCCACCGAAGTCGTCAAGGGCAGTTCAGGACCGCCCCGCATCGAAGCCGCTTACTTCTGGTAGACCACCGCGCGCGCCCGCGTCTTCAGAGCAGCCGTTCCATCTCGGTCGCCAGATAATCCGCGGTCACCAGTCCCGTGCGGTACGTTCGCGCATCGAAGAAATGCCACGCCGCGCCGGACTCGTGAGGACAGTAGAAAATCAGCTGCTCATCCACCGTGTCGCGATCGAGAAACTTCTGGTTGAATGACCTCACCCCGCCGCGCAGCACGTATCGGCGCCGGAATTCCTCCGTGGAATAGGGCTCGTCGGTCGCGCTGAATTCGATCTGCAGCAACCGCCCGCGCAGGCTGATCTGATACAGATTCGCGCCATCTTCGTCGAAATTTTCCGGGCTCCAGTCGGGCGGATCGAGCACGAGCGCGGGCTGGCTGAGCCGGCTGTTCAGATCATCCACGAAATCCCGGCAGATGCGGTAAAGCGCGGCGCCGCCTTCCTCGCGAAGGCGCTCCACGAGCGCACTCTCCTCGATCAGCCGCTGGTCGCGTCCGCCAATCGCTTCAATCGACTGGGCCAGCCGTTCCAGGCGGTCCTGCGGTCGGCGCTTCCATTTCCCGGCCAATCCAAACAATTCGTGCCCTCACTATCTCCAGAATATCCCGGCCGTGCAGCGAGATCGTTCGCCACAGAATCACGCCCGTCCGGTTCGAAGCCCCGATTTCCAGGCTGCTGCCGTTTCGCCTCACGTATCTTACACGGAGTCCGGCCGCATCCGCCACCACACAACAACAGAGCGGCGCCGGCAGGATTCGCCGCGCCGCGTTGCGGTCGAGCAGCACCAGATCCCCAGGACGCAGTTCGGCGGGAAGCGCAAGATCCGCCGCAAGGTGCGCCGCAACGGGATCTTCGAGCGGCGCGACCAGCGGCGCCGAGAACGGCAGATATCCGCGAATCGCGCTGAACGACGCGTCCGCTCCCGGTCCGATGTGGCTGCGCAGCAGAGGAACCTCGCGAATTTCCGAGGCTGCCACGTTCGTGCCGAGCCACAACAGTTGCGGAACCCCGGCATCCAGCGCAGCCATGAGCTGGTCCGCTGCCGACGGCGAAAGCGCGCGCACGCCCTTCAGCACGTTGTGGAGGTGCGGCTGCGAAAGCCCCGCGCGCCGCGCGAGCGCGCGCTCGCTGACCTCACCGGACTGTATCGCCTGACGCGCCATCCCGGTGAGGCGGTCGATCAGGTCCGAGATGAAAATCCGTGAGGCCTTCAATGCCGCCCGCTATATTTCCGGTAGAAATAGGTGCGCCAGAAACACGGTAACAGAGCGGCCCAGGCGGGGGTGTTCACGCGCCCCAAGTGCCAAAGTACTCAGCACGATCGGATATACCCCGCCCTCCTTATGGAAATAATTCCTTGCAATTAGCAAAAAATGGACGAAATTATAAAGACAAATTCGATGGGATTTATTGCGGCCCATCGTAAGGAGCGACACTTGACTTTTGACTGGAGCAGTTCCGAAGCAACAGGTTTGGCCAGAGAAGGTTGCACGCATTGCCAGGGACTTGGATTGCGGAATACCGGCAGGGTGGAAGACGTCCCCTGCAGTTGCGTTTTGCGGCGTATCTTTCGGAGTTGTTACGCGAAGTTTCGGCTGTGTGCCTTGCGTGAAAAACCCGTAGGCACAGTGCGGCTCGAAACCGTGCGCGGCTCCGAGGGCAATTTTTCGTGGGGCATGAAAGAGGAGGAATACATGGCGGATTTCTGCCTCGTCAGTAAACGGGCGCTCGAACCGCTGGAGTACCAGATATTCCGGTTTCACTTTCTCCAGGGCGCCGACTGGAAAGCCTGCTGCCGCCGGCTCGAACTGGACCGCGGCAGCTTCTATCACCATCTGTACCGGATCGAACAAAAGCTGGGCAGGGTGTTCCGCGAGTTGCGGCCCCACGCCCTGTTCCCGATCGACGAATACTTTGGCGGGAAAGCCAGGCGAAACCTGGACGAGTATTACAGCAACATCGCCCGGATGCCGCCCCTGCCCGAGAGGGTTCTGCCGGACAAGATGGTGGAGCAAAGGGCAAAGCCCCTCCGCCCGCCGATCCGGCTGAAGAAGGTAGCCTGAACGCCGGATGCGCGCCGGGAACGATCCCGTTGCCGGCGCGCATCCGCACCCTTCCGCAAAACGTACAATAACCAGGTACGGGTTTTATCCGTAGTACCTGATGATGACCCTCAGCGAAAAGCACAAGTTCTTCACCCGGTGGTGCCACTGGGTGAACTTTCCGTTGCTGACGGTGATGATCTTCAGCGGGATGCTCATTTATTGGGCTTACGATCCCTATCGGATCGGAATCGGCGATCTCACGCTGTTCCACTTCTTCCCCCAGTGGTTCTATGACGCGACGGGCATCGATCATCAGCTCGCGCGCGGCATGGCGATCCACTTCGCGGTAGCCTGGCTCTTCGCCCTGAACGGCATCGCCTACGTCATCTATACGCTCGTTTCGGGCGAATGGCGCGAGCTGCTGCCGGAGCGGAAATCCTTTCGTGAAGCCATTCAGGTGGCGATGCACGACATGGGATTCCGCGTCCCCATGCCGCCGCAGGGACGCTACAATGCGGCGCAGCGAATTTCCTACACCGCCATCGTGGTGATGGGCGGTTTCAGCCTGCTGACCGGCCTTTCGATCTACAAGCCGGCGCAGCTGCACTGGCTCACCGCATTGTTCGGCGGCTACGAATGGGCTCGCTTCGAACATTTCTGGCTCACCATGGGCTATGTGGCGTTCTTCGTCGTCCACATCGCCCAGGTGATTCGCGCCGGATGGGCGAATTTCCGCTCCATGATCTCCGGCTACGATCTGGTCGAGGCGCCGGAACACGAACCCGCCCGGGAGAGCGCTCATGCCGAATAAGCTCACGCCCGAACAGGAGATGGCGCGGCGTACGCGGCGCGGTTTCATTGGACTCGGCGCCGGCGCCGTGGTCGCGGCCGCCGGATGGAAGTGGATCAACACCGGCTATCAGCCCGGCGGCGATATACCGAAGCCTCTGCGCTCCGCCCTGCAGTTTAACGAACGTGTGGTGCGCGGAACGCTGTTCAGCAATGATCACCTCGTGAAGACCTTCCCGGCCTCCGCGCTCGGCAACATCAAGGTCAACGGCGAAGAAGGAATGTCGGACGATTTCGATCCCGACGACTGGACCCTTTCCGTCGCGAAATTCGGCGGCGGCGAACCCCTGAAGCTCGATCTCGACGACATCAAATCCCTGCCCCGCCATGAAGAGATCATCGATTTCAAGTGCGTGGAAGGCTGGAGCACCGTGACTCAATTCGCGGGCGCCCGCCTCTCCGATTTCACCGCGAAGTTCGCGCCCGGCTCGGAAAAAGCCGGCTACGTCAGCATGGTGACGCCCGATGAAGGCTACTACGTCGGCCTCGATACGCCAGGCGCGCTCCATCCTCAGACGCTCCTCGCCTGGGAGATGAACGGCCAGCCGCTGACCGACGAGCACGGCGCGCCGCTGCGGCTCTGCATCCCCGTGAAATACGGGATCAAGAACATCAAGCGCATCGGCAGCATCGCCTATGGCGAGAAGCGCCCCGCCGATTACTGGTGCGAGCGCGGCTACGATTTCTACGCTGGTTTATGAGAATGCCGGCCTCTGAAGACCCGTGCACGTCCGGACGCTAAACTGAAGAAACGGGCGCGTAGCTCAGCTGGTTAGAGCACCTCGTTTACACCGAGGGGGTCCGGGGTTCGAATCCCTGCGCGCCCACCATTCATCCGCTTGACCACCGTTCAGATCTTCGGCATCAAAAACAGCCCGGCATCGCGCGCCGCCGAACGGTTCTTCAAAGAGCGCGGCATCAACATTCAGTTCGTCGACCTGAAGCAAAAGCCAATGTCGCCGGGTGAGATTCGCCGCTTCACCGATAAATTCCGCCTGGATGGCATCGTTGATAAAGAAGGAAAACCCTGGATCGACGCGGGCCTGCAGTACATGAAAATGACCGACGCGGAACTGCTGGCGAAGATTGAAGCCGAGCCCCGGCTGCTGCGTCTGCCGCTCGTGCGCTGCGCGAATCGCTTCAGTATGGGGCAGGACGAAGCTGCGTGGAAATCGATGGCCGCATGCTGAAAATCGGCCACCGCGGCGCTGCTGGGCATGCGCCCGAAAACACGCTCGCATCGATCGAAAAAGCGATCGAGTTCGGCGTCGATATCGTCGAAATCGACGTTCGCCGCTCGCTCGACGGCCACCTCATAGTGATGCACGACGCGCGCGTCGACCGCACCACAGGCCGTCACGGCTACGTCGACGAGCTCAGACGCGATGAAATGCACGGCGTGCCGACGCTCACCGACGTCGTCGAAACCGTCAACGGCCGCGCGCACATCATGATCGAGCTCAAAGTCCGCGGCATCGTGGAAGAAGCGCTGAGCGCAGCCGGTTCGCACCCGGTCTACCTCGCCTCGTTTTTTCACTCCGAGCTGCTGCGCGTCCGCGAACTCGCGCCGCACATGAGAACGATCGCGCTGATCGACGGCGTCCCGGTTTTTCCCACCGCCTTCGCGCTCGAAGCGAAAGCCACCCATGCGGGCTTCGGCTTCGATTCGCTCGATCCGGAACTCGTGCAACTGTGCCACGCCGCCGGCATTCACGTCTTCACCTGGACCGTCGACGACCCCCGCGATATCGCCCGCGCCGCATCGCTCGGCGTCGATGGAATTATTTCGAACTACCCGGACCGGCTGCCGTAAATCCCGCCGCCACCGCGCGGAATTCTGCGACCTCCCGGGCTTCCCACGCGGCATCGCGATTCAGCTCGCGCGCCAGAATCGCCGCCACCCGCGGAGCCATCTCGATCGCGGCCCGCGAATTCAGGAACAACGCGCGCGTGCGCCTCGCCAGCACGTCTTCCACCGTTCGCGCCATCTCTTCGCGCGCCGCCCAGATCACTTCCGCCTCGGTATAAGGCAGATCCGGATGAAGGCGTTCCCCGCGCCCCAGTTCCTGAATCGCCGCCGCATCCGATCCATACACCGCGAGCGGCCCCAGCCGGTCCGCGTTCGGCAGAAATCCATGGATGTTCAGGTGCTTCGTGACGCACTCGCGCTCCGGCAGATGGCCGAGCGTCGCGGCATGATTCACGCAATCCTCCGCCATGTTGCGATACGTCGTCCACTTGCCGCCACACACCGTAATCATGCCGGAATTCTCCACGCGAATCGTATGGCCGCGTGAAAGCGCCGACGTATTCGACGAATCCCCCTCCCGAATCAGCGGCCGAATCCCGGCAAACACGCTGAGAATATCGGCCCGCGTCGGCTTCTTCGCCAGGATCGCCCCCTGCTGGTCGAGCAGAAAATCAATCTCCTGCTGCTGCGCCACAGGCTCCGGCACGGCTTCCGAAACAGGCGTGTCGGTCGTTCCGAGCAGCGTGTGGCCGTGCCACGGAATCGCAAACATCACGCGCCCGTCGCTCGTATGCGGAATCATGATGGCGCTGTCACCGGCCAGAAACGATCCGTCGAGCACCAGATGCACGCCCTGGCTCGGCGCAACCATCGGCGCGGCAGCCGGATCCGCCGCGCGCCGCAGTTCATCGGTGAACGGACCGGTCGCATTCACCACGGTCCGCCCTTCGACGGAGAATTCGCTGCCGTCTTCCAGATCACGCACCGTGACGCCGTTGACGAAGCCGTCCGCGTCCTTCGTGACCCCGGTGACTTCCGCGTAATTCAGCACCACCGCGCCCTGTTCCGAAGCCGTTGCGATCAGGTTGATGAGCAGCCGCGCATCGTCGAACTGTCCGTCGAAATAGACGACTCCCCCGCGCAGCCCTTCGGTCCGGAGAGTCGGCAGCCGCTCCAGCGTTTCTTCGCGCGAAAGAATGCGCGACGGCCCGAAATCATATTTCCCCGCCAGCAGATTGTAAAGCTTCAGACCGACGCCATAAAAAGGCGCTTCCCACCAGTCGTAATTCGGAACCACGAACGCGAGATTGCGGACCAGATGCGGCGCGTTCCGCAGCAGCAGCCCCCGCTCCCGCAGCGCTTCCATCACGAGCGAGAGATTGCCCTGCTCGAGATAGCGCACGCCGCCGTGCACCAGCTTCGTGCTGCGGCTCGATGTGCCTTTGCCGAAGTCGCTGCGCTCCAGCAGCAGGACGGAGTATCCGCGCGAGGCCGCGTCCACAGCGACGCCCGCGCCGGTCGCGCCGCCGCCCACCACGATGACGTCCCACGGCCCGCTCTGCGCGCGCAGGCGGCGGTACATCTCAGCGCGGTTCACTGCTGAAACTGAGACAGATACTTATTGCCGGCGTCCGCCAGTGTCTGGAACAGATTGCGTGCATCCGCCGGCATGTCCGGATGCTTCGCGGGATCGAGATAGCCTTTGTCGTTGATTTCTTTCACCACGCCCTGGATGATTTCGCGCTGCTGCGCCGGTGCCAGCTTATCATCCGTCGACTTGTTGTACTGATCACGCAGGCGTGAAAACTCGTCGCCCCAGTAAGTGGTGATGGATTCCTTCTCGCCGTTCACCGAGTGAGCGAGGAAAAACTTGTAGTTCTCGTCGCGGACTTTTGTCTTGTTATCGCCCAGAACAGACGCGGCCTTTTTATACATCTCGATATCATCGGGATACTTTTTCGCCTTCAGCAGATCGTCGGCCTGCTTCTGCACACCGGACACGTCCTCAAGAACGCTCGCCTCGGCTTTGCCCTGTTCCGCCTTGTCTCGCATGTGACCGAAAAACTCGGTTTCCACCGGAATGGTGACCGGTTGCCTCACTCCGTCCACAGTAATGAAACTGTTCTTCGGAAAGACGGAGACCGCGATCCGTTTGAGCAGATCGTCCACTTCGCTCGAAACCTGAGTGAACCCCTGTTCGGCCTGGGCGAATTTTTCGCCGTCTTCGGCCTGCTGGGCGGTATCGAGTTCATTGCGAAACTTCTGATCGAACTTGTTGAGTTCGTCGAGAGTGATCAGGTTTTTCGCGTCCTTTTGCTTCTGTTGTGGCGGTTCTCGCTGGCGATTCGCACCGAGCCCCCCGGTGACGTCGTACTGCGCGCACAAAAGAATCGGAAACAGCGCGAGGCCGCATATCGGCATTCCCGCTGTGAACGCGTTACTCAAGACTCTTCGTAAAATCATGACGTCGTCCTGAACGAATTTCCTTCCGCGCAGATCCCTCACTGCGACAGATATTTATTGCCGGCGTCGACCAGTGTCTGAAACAGATTGCGCGCATCCGCCGGCATGTCCGGATGCCTCGCAGGATCAAGATAGCCCTTGTCGTTGATCTCTTTCACCACGCCCTGAATGATGGCACGCACCTGCTCCGGCGCCAGTTTGTCGTCCGTGGACTTGTTGTACTGATCGCGCAGGCGTGAAAACTCGTCGCCCCAGTAAGTGCTGATGGATTCCTTCTCTCCATTCACCGAGTGAGCCAGGAAAAACTTGTAGTTCTCGTCGCGAATTTTTGTCTTGTTCTCGCCCAGAACCGATGCTGCCTTTTTGTACATCTCGACATCGTCGGGATATTTTTTCGCTTTCAGAAGATCGTCCGCCTGGCTCTGCAGTCCGGCCACATCTTTGAGAATGCCGGATTCCGTTTTGCCCTGTTCCGCCTTCTCGCGAGTCCGGCCAAACCAGTCGGCCTCCGTCTGGTTCGTGACCGGCGTCTGCACACCATTCACCGTCATCTTGCTGTTCTTGGGAAACGTAGCGACCGCAATTCGCTTCAGCAGCGCATCCACTTCGTCCGACAATTGTCCGAATTGCTGTTCGGCGTCAGCGAATTTCTCGCCGTCCTCCGCCGCCTGCGCGGCGTCCAGTTCCTTGTGGAATTTCTGGTCGAGCGCAGTCAGCTCTTCCATAGTGATCAGGTTTTTCGGGGCTTTTTCCTTCTGGGGCTGGTTCACCAGTCCGCCGCCCGCAGTGCGGTCAGTGTCGATCTGGGCAGGCAAAAGGAGCGGAAACAGGGCGAAAACGCAGGCTAATTCGAGCGATCTCCGCCCGATGGTCGACAGTCCATTTCGTCCCATGGCACACAATAAGACGAAATGACACGCAAAAAAGGTACGAAAAATTTAGTTGCCGTCGTTCGCCTGTAATTGCCACCGTTCATCGAAAAACCCTGCCGCTGCAACCTTTCCCGGCCAACGGGCATCTGGCGGAGTTGTGAGATCTATCACAGCGTAATCCGGGAGATAGGCCACCTGCAGGGCATTGTTCGATTCCGAATACTCCCGCATGGTCATTCCGCTGTTGATCACGACGTATTTCTTCGGGTTCAGCGGATTCGGATAAATCAGGATCGGCGCATTCGTCTCCGCCGCGAATTTTCGCGCGCCGAGCGCCACCGAATCCGGCGTCCACCGGATGGGCAGTTTATCCGCAATCCGCGCCAGCACTTTGTTGCTCTGCGGATCGCCCCACAGCACCAGATTGCTCGCCGCGATATCGGCGTCGGTCACGTCGGCATCGTTCTTGACCTGCGCATCGCCGCGCATCTGCGTCCGCCACATTTTGATGGCGTGCGCTTCTTCGGATTTCGTCCAGTTGCCGACCATCTCGTTCATCGGCGTGCCGGTCGGCGACACCATCAGGAAGCTGTCGAAGAAGGCGTCATCGATCGGCCCCTGCAGATCGTGCCGCTTCCGCGGCGTGTTCGAATCATCCGCCGCGGCACCCCATTTGCCGCCGGCTTTCTGGAAATGCGCGGTCCACGATCCGTCACTCAGCGGGCCTGCGGCCGTCAGAGTCTGTCCATCGAGCACAACCGTCACCTTGCTCGCCGGATTCAGCATGCGCGCGCCCACGCCGAATTCAAAACTCACGGCGGAAACATTCGATGTCTTCGCCTGGATGGTACGGTCGCCTTCGATCGACGCGTCCACCCGCGCCCGGTCCCAGTGTTTCTCGAGTCCATCGACTACAACCCAGCGCATCTGGTTGTACTTGAGCGTCCACGTGGTGAAGCGGACTTCGCGCGGCCACTCATCGCGCCCCTTCACCGCGATCGCGTCCAACATCTCATTCAACTGCGCGACGGCGGCGGGCGTATACGCGTGGCCGATGTTCTTGCCGATCACGCGCGAAAGCGTGAGTCCCTCGGCCGCCATGTTTTTCTCCATGATGTCGGCCGCCTGACGCTGCGCATCCATATCGCCGTTGTAGGCGATGACCGGCACGTTGAAGAAATCGGCGGCGTAATCCGTGGCGTTCGTCAGATGCAGAAGCTTGTCTTCAAACCACGTGGGCTGGATGCCGCGCCGCGTCTGCCCGGTGAACTCCATCGTCTCCGCATAGCCCGCGCCGGGCGCCACCGCCGCGAACTGCGTGCCGTAATGCGCGCCGATGTGCCACGCCGACGCGCCACCCATCGAAAAACCGCGAACCAGAATGCGGTTCTCATCCACGTGGAAGTTCTTCTTCACATCATTGAGCGCTTCAAAGAGATCCACTTCGCCGGCGAACACGCTGCCGTTGCAGTAGCGCCCGTAGAGTTCCAGCATGATGGTGTCGTCCGGATGGAACTGGCCGAGGTTGTAAATGCGATCCCAGAGAAAATTGATTTCGCTCAGATCTTCCGTCCGGCCGTGGAACCACGTGTCCACACGCCACGCATGCGGCTTATCCGGCGCATAGCTCGGCGGAACCACGAGCCCATAGGGCTGCACGCTGCCATCGATCTTCGAAATGTAGCCGCGCACGACCGGACCGGTCGCGCGGGTCCACGGCGCGTCGCCGCGAGAAAGCTGATCGGCGCGCTCCGTCCCCATCCGCAGCAGTTCCTTCGCGCGGAAAACTTCCTCGGCTTTGAAAAATTCATTGCCTTCGAGTGCGTAGCGGACCGCTTTCTCGAAGATCTGCACGTCGGGCAGCCGCGGATTGCCTTTCAGCGCATTGATGCGGCCCTGCAGCCGCGTGAGTCCGGTGCGCAGCGTCTTCTGGTCGGCATCCGAAACCTCAATACCGGCGGGGGGAATGAGGTGCAGCGGCCGCGGACCGCCCCGCCCCCGTCCGCCCGATGCGCCGGTGGCGCCCGGGGTTGCCGGCGGCGTCTGCGGCGGCGCCGCCTGCTGGGCAATCAGAAGCGCGGCACAGCCGAGCGCAGCAAGACTCAGGGTCCATTTCATAGGATTCGAGCAGTCATTATATCGCCGTGAGCGATAGAAGCCCGCTCAGACGGAGTCGCCGCTGTGGTGGGAAAGAAAGTCGCTGTCGATCAGCTTGCGCCCGGCGAAGCCTTCATCCGTGCCGTGCCAGAAATCGATATCGTCCTCGTCCATGCGCCAGCAGAGATAGACTTCGCGCCCGCGATAGAGCGTGGGGAAATCGATCAGCCCCACATCCAGGTCCTTCACGAGTACGCCCCGCTCTTCCATCCGGCCGAGGAATGCCTTGAGTGTCTGGGCGCCGTGTTCCTTCTGCGATTTCCACGCTTCAGCCGAAGTGGTATCCACTACCGTGCCGCCATTCATGAGGATGCGCTGAATGAGCGCCTTCAGGGCTTCATCGGCTTCCTGATAGCGGCTGCGGGCATGCACCGCATCACGCACATCGCGCGCGATGACAGGCAAAGCTGCCCGTGCTTCGCGAAGCGTGAAATAGCGGGGCATGCGGATTCAGACGGTGACTGGCTCTTCGGCCGCCGCATAGTGCGACGCCACGTATTGATTCAGAATTTCGATAAACTCCGCCACGATCGCTTCGCCGCGCAGCGTCACGAAAAGCTTGCCATCCACATAAACCGGCGCCACCGGCTCTTCGAATGTGCCCGGGAGCGAGATCCCGATGTTGGCGTGCTTCGATTCCCCAGGCCCGTTGACGATGCAGCCCATCACCGCAACCTTCATCATCTCCACGCCCGCATAGCGTTCCTTCCAGGCCGGCATGCTTTCGCGCAGATAAGTCTGGATCTGATCCGCCATATCCTGGAAGAACGTGCTCGTGGTGCGGCCGCAACCGGGGCAGGCGGTGACCTGCGGAGTGAAGCTGCGGATCCCGAGCGATTGCAGAATCTGCTGACTGACGATGACTTCTTCGGTGCGGTCGCCATCGGGCAGCGGCGTGAGTGACGCGCGGATCGTATCGCCGATGCCTTCCTGCAGCAGGATCGAAAGCGCGGCAGTCGTCGCAACGATTCCTTTCGAACCGAGGCCCGCTTCCGTCAGCCCGAGGTGCAGCGCGTAATCGCCGCGCGCGGCGAGCGACCGGTAGACATCCACGAGATCCTGCACCGTGCTGACTTTCGCGCTGAGAATGATGCGATCTTTCGGCAGGCCGTAGCGCTCGGCGGCTTCGGCGGAGAGCAGCGCACTCTGCACGATGGCTTCGAGAGTCACCTCGCGCGCGTCTTTCGGCTCGGCGAGCTTGTTGTTTTCATCCATCAGGCGCGTGAGCAGAGCGCTGTCGAGCGAGCCCCAGTTCACGCCGATCCGCACCGGTTTGCCATATTCGACCGCCGTTTCGATCATGGTACGGAAATTATCGTCGTGCTTTTTACCGATGTTGACGTTG
>CAZPZE010000268.1:0-5992 GCA_964590625.1 uncultured Solibacteraceae bacterium | reverse complement strand
AGAAAGTATATCGAAGCGCGTTCCGAGAAGATATCTCAAAGAATAAAAGTTTTCGTTTAGATTAACTAAACGATGTATTGGTTTTCTGATACAATCCCCAGTCATGGATCTGCGGCAACTGGAAGTCTTTCTTGCGGTTATGGAACACTCGACCGTCACCCGCACGGCCGAAGTACTACGGGTTTCACCCGGCGCAGTCAGTCTGCAGCTCAAGTCGCTCGGCCAGGAACTACGCACGCCGTTGTTCGTGCGTTCAGGCAAGCGAATCCTGCCCACGCCGCATGCGTTCCGCTTCGCGGAGCACGCCCGCGAAGTGATGCGCCGCATGGCGGAAATTCATCGCGATTTTGCCGATGCACCGTCTGAGGATTCGCGCCCATTTCATTTCGCCAGTGGTGCGACTACGCTTATTTACCGGCTCGGGCCGCCCCTGCGTACCCTTCGCCGGCGGTTCCCGCATGCCGACCTTCACGTCACCGTCGGCCCGACGGAGCGAATTGTCGATGGCCTGATCGATCGCAAATTCGATCTCGGTCTGATCTCGCTGCCGTTCGTGCAGCCGGATCTGAACATCGTGCCACTCTATCAGGAAGAACTGCTCGTGATTCGGCCGATGGTGGGGGGCACGTCGGACGCGTCCGTCTCGGCAATCCAGACGCGCGAGATGGCGAGCGCGCCGTTTCTGCTCTATCCGCACGGCAGTAACATGCGCGCGATCATCGAACGGTATTTCCACGATCTCGGGATCACGCCGCGAGTGATCATGGAAGCCGACGACACGGAAGTGATCAAGCGCCTGGTGGAATCCGGCTTCGGCTATTCGATTCTGCCGCAGTATGCGCTGAGCGGACGCGGACATCGTTTCCAGAAGCTGCGCGTCCCGGGGCAGAGGCTCATTCGCCAGCAGGCGCTGGCAATGGCGAAGACGCAATACGCCCGTGCCCTCACATTGAAAATCGCCGAGTACCTGAGGGCTGCGCTGGGCGATCCGAATTCCGCCGCGAACTGAAGTCTGATAACGTGAATCGGTGATGCAAGCCAACCCGATGCGGACCGACGCGGAAGCGATGGCGGACAAAAAATATCTGCCGCAACTGCGCTGGTTGATCTGCGGTCTTCTTTTCTTCGCAAGTACGATCAATTACATTGACCGGCAGGTGCTGGGGCTGTTGAAACCGGTTCTGGAAAAAGATCTTGGATGGAACGAGGCCGACTACGGCTGGATTGTTTCCGCCTTCCAGATTGCCTATGGGCTGATGATGCCGATCGCGGGACGCGTAATCGACTGGCTTGGAGTGAAGCTTGGATACACACTGGCCGTGATCGTGTGGAGCGTGGCTGCGATGGGTCACGCGATGGCGGGCAATGCGTTTCAGTTCAGCGCGGCGCGTTTTTCGCTCGGGATCGGCGAATCCGCGAATTTTCCCGCGGCGATCAAGGCGGTTGCCCACTGGTTCCCGAAGCGGGAACGCGCGTTTGCGACCGGCATTTTCAACAGCGGAACCAATATCGGCGCGCTGGTGGCGCCGTGGATGGTGCCGATTCTCGCAACGCACTATGGATGGCGTTCCGCATTTGTTGTTACCGGCTCACTGGGATTCCTCTGGATCATTCTGTGGGTGATCTTCTTCAACGAGCCCGAGCGTCACAAGCTGTTGTCTCCGGCGGAACTGGAACTGATTCGCTCCGATAATGAGCCAAATGCGGCGAGCCTGCCGTATAGCCAGGTGCTCGGCAGCCGCGCCGCCTGGGCATTCATCGTCGGCAAGTTCTTCACGGATCCCATCTGGTGGTTCTATCTGTTCTGGCTGCCCGGATTTCTTGCGAGCACGTACAAGCTCGATCTGTCGCACCTGGGATTGCCGATCATCGTTGTGTATTTCGCGACCACGGTGGGTTCGGTCTTTGGAGGCTGGCTTTCCTCGACGATGATTCGGCGCGGCTACACCGTGAATCGCGCACGCAAGACGGCGATGCTGACCTGCGCGCTGGCGGTGACGTCGGCGATGTTCGTCGGCCAGGCAGGCGGAAATCTCTGGCTGGCGGTGACGCTGATCAGCATTGCGGCGGCGTCGCATCAGGGCTGGTCCGCGAATCTGTTCACGCTGCCGTCGGACATGCTGCCGAAGAATGCGGTCGGGTCAGTTGTGGGATTGGGAGGCATGTTCGGAGCGCTCTCCGGCGCGCTGGTAGCGCCCGCGATCGGCTACTGGCTTGATTACTCGAACAAATCGTACGGGCCGCTGTTTATCGTTGCGGGTTCGATGTATCTGATCGCGCTCGGCATCATTCACCTGATCGTGCCGAAGATCGAGCAACGCGCTTAGGGACACGCGGCTGCTTCAGCCGCATCAGCTCAAACGCGCTGAAGTCGAGTGTCCACTTACGGAACGCTACACTAACCGATCAGCAGCGGCTGTATGTGACGCTCGTAAATATTGAACGTTACGTTGCGCGAGATCGATTCCTCGCATTCATCGAGCATGTGCAGGTAGCGATTGCCCATCTTTGCGGCGATCTTGAACCCGACGTGCAGAAGCTGGCGGACGCCTTTGTCATACAGCGGATTCGCCTGATCGTGCCGCATCGCGCCGGTGAACTGCTCGCTGGTCCATTTCGCGACCGCCTCCGGCTTCGGCAGCTTCGCGTAATCGATATCGATCACCGACGCATACGGCGCGCAGAGTTCTTCCGCGTGTCCGTATGCCTCGCGGTAAATTTCCTTCGCCAGTTCCAGACCGGGACCGCCCGCTTCGGCGAGTCCAATTAATTCTTCGAGCCAGGTGGTACCCGCCGTCTTCAGATGAATGCCCGCACCGGTCTTTTGCAGCGCGCGCCGAATGGGCGCGTAGATGGAGAACTTGTCGCTGCCCGAATGCACGCTGAGCTTGAGATTGTCCGGCAGGCCGTATTCGCGAATCGCGTGCGCAATCGCCGCCAGATCGTCTTCGAACTCTTTGGTGAACTGCGCGATCTCGCCGACGTAATCCACGCCCTTGTTGAAACGGCCCGTGAATTTCGGGGCAATGGTCTGGATCGGAATCTTCTCGTCCGCAATCGCCGCGAGGATGACCAGCAGTTCGTCGGGCGTCTGCGGGGCGTCCGTTTCATCCATGGAGACTTCGGTGATGAAGTTGCCTTCGCCTTTGCGCGACGCGATATGCCGGTAAATTTGCCCCGCAGCCTTCACCGCCGCAAGGTATTTGCCGGCCGACTTTCGAACCGATTCCGGCGAGCCGAGCTCCGGGTGTCGCGAAACAAACGCGTCGAGGTCTCCGGCTGCGGGCGGCTGTCCGATGAAATGCGCGACGTCGATCGTGAAGAAGTCGCTCGGCGCGAGGAAACGTTCCACGGTATCGAGATTGATGTGGTCGGCATCCACATGCCACGGCTTCTTCCACCCCAGCGCTTCGACCGCGGCCACAGCAGCATTGCGCACGCTCGATGGTTCGGTGCCAATAAACGTATGTTCACGATTGGATTTGTTCCAGACGGGAACTAAATCCAGATTCTGCTGCGAAGCAAGAACGAATGCGCGAAGCTGCGCGCGCGCCTGGTGCGCGAACCGGTCGCCCACGCCAAAAGAGTAACGGGAAAGCCTCAACATCGGCTTCTATCATACGCAACGACTCACGATGTGAAATGTCAATATAGTTCAGCGGCCCTGTAATACACTGAGTTTTCGTCACGTAAACCCATGTCCGCAAAGAACAATACCGCGACTTATCTCGCTTTCGACCTCGGCGCCGAAAGCGGCCGCGCGTTTCTCGGCTCGCTCCACGATGGCAAACTCGGCATCGAGGAAATTCACCGCTTCCCGAATGAGCCGGTGGAGTACGGCGGCTCGATGCACTGGGATGCGCCGCGCATCTGGCACGAGATGCGGAAGGCGCTTTCGGGCGCTGAGTTGCCGAAGCTGGCCGGCATCGGCGTGGACGCGTGGGGCGTCGATTACGCGCTGCTCGGCCAGAAGGGCGAACTGCTGCAGAATCCGTATCACTACCGGGATCCGCGCAGCCTTTCGGCCTATGAGGAAGTGCTGAAGAAGATCTCGCGCACCGATATTTACCGCGCCACCGGCATTCAGCTGATGGCGATCAACACGCTCTATCAGTTCTACGCGGCGCAGCGCGACACGCCCAACATTCTCGCTGCCGCCGAGAAGCTGATCATGATGCCGGACCTCTTCCACTACTGGATGACCGGCAACGCCGTGTGCGAATATACCGACGCGAGCACGACGCAGTTCATGAATCCGGTCACGAGGAAATGGGCGGTGGATCTGCTGGATCAGCTCGGGCTGCCGTCGCGGCTGCCGGCGGAGATCGTGGAAGCCGGAAGCATCGTCGGCCATCTGCTGCCCGATATTTCCCGCAATAAAGCGCTCAAAGGAACGCCGGTGATTGCGCCGGGATCGCACGATACGGCCTCCGCGGTTGCCGCGATTACGGCGCGCGGCAACGCGGCGTTTATCAGCTCCGGGACGTGGAGCTTAATCGGGACGGAGCTCCCCGCGCCCGTGCTGAGCGATGACGCAATGAAGTTCAACTTCACGAACGAAGGCGGCGTCTGCGGCACCACGCGGCTGCTGAAAAACGTGATGGGCCTCTGGATGCTGCAATGCTGCCGCCGCTGCTGGATCGCGGCGGGGAAAGAATACGATTATGCGCAGCTCACTGATGAAGCGTCGAAGGCCGAGCCTTTCCGCAGCATCGTAACGCCCGACAGCAGCCTGTTCCTGAGTCCGCCGGATATGACGGCCGCGATTGACGAATTCTGCCGCAAGACGGATCAGCCCACGCCGGATTCGCCCGGCGCTTACACACGCGCCATTCTCGAAAGCCTGGCGCTGAAGTATCGCGTGATTCTGAGCAACATGACCACGGTTACCGGCAACCCGATCGAACAGATTCGCGTGATTGGCGGCGGATCGAAGAGCCGGCTGCTCAATCAGCTCACGGCGGATGCGACGGGACGGCGTGTTCTCGCGGGTCCCACGGAGGCGGCGGTGCTCGGCAATATCGGCGTCCAGATGCTGGCGACAGGCGCGGCCAGTTCGCTCGAAGAGATGCGCTCGATTGTGGAGCGCTCGTTCCCGGTAGATGTCTACGAGCCCCGCGACACCGGCGCCTGGGCGAAAGCGATCGCGCGTTTCGGGCAGTACGAAGCGGCAGGAATCTAGACGACGGTGTTGTTTTCGAACGAACACGTGATCGATCTCGTCTCCGGCTTTGAGCCGGGCGATGACGGACTCGCGTCCAAGAGCAAAGACCTGGTGCTTTGCCTGCTCGAGAACGGCACCAATCCGTTTTCACCGCGCCAGTATTGGCCGGGACATATCACCTGCACGGCGCTTGTCTTTCATCCCCGCGACTCGCGTACGCTTGCGATCTACCACCATCGTCTGCACCGCTGGCTGCTGCCGGGCGGGCACGTGGAAGAAGATGATCCGTCACTCGCCGCCGCAGCGGCACGCGAAGGCGAAGAAGAGACGCGCGTCCAGATCGACAAAAATATCGCGCCGTTTCTCGCAGGCATCGATGTGCACGGCATCCCGCCCAAAGCGCAGACACCGTATCACCTGCATCACGATCTGATCTGGTGTTTTCGCGCATCGTCGGACAACTTTGAGATCACACCCGAAGCTCCGGAAGTTGAGTGGATCGATCCCACTCAATGGGACGATCTCGATCTGAGCGAGAGCCTCCGGCGCTCCATCCAGCGCGCATCGCGCACCCTGTGAGGCACCTGCTCTCCATCGTCTTCGGCGTGGCGTTCACAGCCGCCGTTTCGTGGTCGATCGGACGGCTTCTGTTCACGCGCCTGCGAATTCAGCTGCGGCGCGTCGAGCATGATTTGCTCGCGGGAATCGCCGGAGCGGCGCTGTTGAGCCTTCTGATTTTCTTTCTCTGCGCGGCAGATCTGGCGTACATCGCGGTGTTCTGGGTGATCGGACTGGCCGCGATCGGCCTGAACTGGAAGTTCGCGGCCG
>CAZPZE010000267.1:0-6294 GCA_964590625.1 uncultured Solibacteraceae bacterium | reverse complement strand
ATATCGGTGATACCGTCGACTGTGAAGTTCTTGGCCGAGGTGTTGCCGTTGATCGTGATGCCGCCGATGGCACCGGGCGATGTGACGTCACGGGTGGTGCTGGTGTCGATCACGCCGGGGACCAGCTTCATGTAACCGAACAGATCGCGGCCTTTCAGGGTGAGCGACTCCAGATTGCTCGCATCGACCGTCTGGGCTTTTTCCGAGCTGGAGAGCTGCACCTGCGCGGCTTCGGCGGTAACCGAAATGGACTCGGAGACGTTTCCGAGCTGCAGGACCATTTTGCCGCCGTTATGAGTTTCCGACGCGCTGATCACAATGTTGGTCTGAGTGAGCGCCTTGAACCCCGGTGCTTTGACGGTGATGTTGTAAGTGCCAGGATCGATCGACAGGAATCGGTAGGTCCCGGTGTTATCGGTAGTTGCGTTTCGCTCTGCTTTTGTCGCTACATCTGTAAGAGTAACTGGAGCATTCGCGACCGCCGCGTCCGCCGGGTCGACGACTGTTCCGACAAGCGAGCTGGAGATTGTTTGTCCCAGCAGACTGCCGCAACAGAGCGCCAACGCGAAGACGGAACGCGTCAGATATCGTGCTTTACGTTGCATGACTTCCCTCTCAATTGGTTTGACATGCGGGCATTAAAAGACCCCGAACCCGCAAGTGGAGGGAGTATGCCACTGTCTGAGACCGGCGGACAAGGACGAAACGGTATGGAACGGTGTCTGGTTGATTAACCTGTTTTAAATGTGTAATTTACATATACATTTTACGGGGATAGGTGGCCTCCCGGTGGGGGTAATTTACGGTATATGACAGTGTGGAATCGGTTCCTTTGTGGCCTTCTCGACAAATGGTCGAACCGGTTCCAAATGACTGATAGAAATTTACAGAGTGTTCCCCCCGGCGGGGTGTATACTGGGCACGTTTTGGCATCCGCAACTGAAGTCCACGAGCGGCATTTTGACGCTTCGCGCCGCATCGAGTCGGAGGCGGATCGGCAGGAGATCCGCGAACAGCTCGAACGTCTGCTCTCGAGCGCTACGTTCCACAGCAGCAAGAGGCTTTCTGCGTTCCTGCGCTATATCGTTGAGGAGACGCTGGATAACGGCGGCGGAGATCTCAAGGAGCGGGTGATCGGGGTCAAGGTTTTCGGCCGCAGTCCCGATTACGATACCGGCGCCGAACCGGTGGTTCGGGTATCGGCGGGAGAACTTCGGAAGAGGCTGGCTCAATATTATTACGAAGCCGCCCACAGCGCGGAGCTTCGGATCGAGCTTCCGACGGGCTCCTATCATCCGGTCTTTCACTTCCCTGCTCCGGCAGCCGCAGAACTGGTGGAGGCCGAGGCGCCGATCGTCGAAATCCAGAAGCTTCCGGTTGTCCTGCCTGCGCGCCGTTTCCGCTTTTCGAGGAAGATAGCCGGTCTTGCGGGGTTGGGTGTGCTTGCAGTGGCGGGCGCAGCGGCTTTCGCCATCTACGGGATGCCGGGAAATGCATACGATCAGTTCTGGGGCCCGGTGGTTGAGGCTGAGGGTCCGGTTCTGATTTATGCAGGTGGAAATCACCCGGATAACCGGATGGTCGTTGAAGACGCACTGGCGCTGGTGGACCTGACGGGTGATCTGCGGGCCAAAGGCAAGACTTACCGGATTCTGACGGAGCCCGATCTCACGCCGGAGACGATGAAGGAGGGTCCATCAGTTCTGATCGGAGCTTTCACAAACCCGATTTCCCGGCGTATTACTGAGCAGCTCCGGTACACGTTCGTCATGGACCGTGCAGCTAACCAGGCTTATATTCAGGATCGCCAGAATCCCGCGCACAGGGACTGGGTGGTGCCGTCCCTACCCTATCCGCAAGACGATTACACTGACTACGCGATCGTTTCGCGAGTGCTGGATCCGGTGACGGATCGTGATGCGGTTGTTTCCGCGGGCATCCATCGACGTGGAACGCTCGCAGCCGCGGAATTCCTCAGCCGCCCGGAAGAACTCGAGGCGGTGACGGCGCACGCGCCGCGGGACTGGCGGCGGAAGAACATGCAGGCAGTGCTCTCGGTTACCGTTCGAAATGGCAAGACGGAGAGCGGGCGCGTGATCGCAACGTATTTCTGGTAGGGACCGGCGCGTGTCCGGACACGGCGGCGAGTTGAGCGGCGCGGTATGACATGATGACCAACGGAGAGCCTTTGGCGCTCCGCGAGTCAGCGCCCAAAAATGTCCATTCCGGAAAACAAACCGGCCAGCCTTTCGCGCCGGACTTTTATGGCCGCTGCCGGGCTGGCGCCCGCGGCGCTCGCAGCCGCCAATTCCGCGGCTCCCCTCACTGACGTCAACTTCCGCAAGCTGATCTCTGCCGCAGACCTGGTTTATGACAAGCCCGCGCCTCGCAGCGAAGAAGGCATCCCCATCGGCAACGGACGCATGGGCAGTCTGGTGTGGACCACGCCGACGGCGCTCCATCTGCAAATCAATCGTGTGGATGTCTACGCGAATGACTGCACGACCAACAGCTTCTTCGAGCGGCACAACGATTACTGCGGCGGATGCGGCTATATCGATATCGATTTCGGCGGCGAGGCCGATGAGCCGTTTCCGGAATCGGGATTCGGACAGCACCTTTCGGTCTACGATGGCGAACTTGCGATCGAGGCGAAAGGCGTGAGGCTGCGGGCGGCCGCTACGCCGCTGAGCGACGTGATCGCGATCTCGGTGGAGGACAGCCGGCCGCAGCGCGAACCGGTGGCGATCGTGCTCCGCATGCTTCGTTACCAGACGAAGTATTTCGGCGCGAAACTCGAGGCTTATGCGCGGGATCATGTGGTCAATGTCGAGACGTTCAGCCACACGGCTGCTTCACGGCTGCTGATCGAAGAGGAACGGATTGCGCTGACGCAGGAGTTTCGTGAGGGCGGTTACTACTGCAAGTCCGCCATTGCGATCGGCGTTTCCGGCAGCCAGAGCAAGGCCCGCTTTGTCAATGAAACAGACGTGGAGCTCACGGCGGATAGCGGGACTTTCACGATCCTGATCTCGTCGGCTGCGAGCTTCGATGCGAAGGAAGATGTGGCCGCGGCAGCGATGCGCCAACTCGATGCCGCGCGTGCGCGCACGTTCGCGGCGATCCGCGATGAGACGCGGACCTGGTGGAATTCGTTCTGGGCGCGCAGCTTTCTCGATCTGCACAGCCGGGATGGAAATGCCGAGTATGTGGCGCGGAATTACCACTGGTATCTGTACCTGATGGCCGCGAGTTCGCGCGGCTCATTGCCGCCGAAGTTCAACGGGATGATCTTCAACACGGGCGGCGATCTTCGCACGTGGGGCGCACAGCATTGGTTCGCAAATCTGAGCTGCTATTACGAAGCGCTTCCTGCGGCCGGACGGTTCGATCTGATGGACCCGATGTACGAGATGTACTTCGGGATGTATCGCGCGTCGGAAACGGCGGCCCGGCAGGAGTGGGGCAGCCAGGGAATCTACATCGCGGAGACCACTTACTTCAACGGACTCGAAGAGCTGCCGGCGGATATCGCTACGGAAATGCAGTATCTCTACCTCCTGCGCAAGCCGTGGGAGCAGCGCTCGGAGCGGTTCATGGATTTCGCGCGCAGCAAGCATCCGCATTCGAGCCGATGGAACTGGATCCAGAACCAGAAGTGGGTGAACGCGAAGAACGTGATTGAAGATCGCGGCTTCGGACCCTATGGCGCGGTGAATCACAACTTTGGAACCACGGCGAAAATCGCGTATCTGTTCTGGCGGCGTTATGAGTTCACGCTCGACCGCGAGTGGCTCGAATCGCGCGCGTATCCGATGCTGAAGGGCGCGGCGGAGTTTTATCGCAACCACCCGAACGTGAAGAAGGGCGCGGACGGGAAGTATCACATCCACTGGTCGAACAGCAACGAGAGCGTTTATGGCGCTCGCGATACGGATGAAGATATTTCTTCGATGCTCGGTGTTTTCGGGGCGTTGCTGCGGGCGTCCGAGATTCTCGGCGCTGATTCGGCGATGCGGCCGGGGTGGCGCGAGTTTCTGGACCATCTGGCTCCGCTGCCGACCAGCGATGATCCGGAGGCTTTGCGGCCCGACGATTATAAGGGTCCGCGCGTATTTGTGCGGGGGCTCAAGCCGGCCATCAAAGGGACTGGCTTTCTGCCGGACGGCAACAGTTTGCCGATGTGGTTCTTTGATCTGTGCAGTGTGGAATCAAGCGACCGCGAGCGATTCTCGATTGCTCTCGCGACGTATCTGCAGAGCTTCCGCAACGGGATCACGGCGCAGACACCGGTGCAGGTGCTATCGAAGATGCCGATTGCGGCGGCATCACTGGGACGGGCGGAGGATGTTCAGTATCTGATTCCGAATCAGATGCGACTGCTGGTGACGGAACGCTCGACGGCTTATAAGAACGGTGGAGTTCTGGCGAACCGGATGACGCTGCGTGAGGGCCCGCAGGCGCTCGATGCGGAGAGGCTCGGCAGGGCGTCGGAAGCGCTGCATCTGGCGCTGCTGCAAAGCAGTGCGCCGGCGCCGGGCGAAGATCCGGTGTTGCATGTTTTCCCGGCGTGGCCGAAGGATTGGGACGCGCGCTATAGCCTCTTCGCACGCGGGGCGTTTACCGTCAGCGCCTCGATTCGCGGCGGAAAGGTGGAGTTCGTCGAGATCGAATCGAAAGAAGGCGCGCGCTGCAGGCTGCGCAATCCGTTCGGGGGCGAGGTCGCCGTCTATCGGGATGGAGTGAAGTCGGAAACACGCGCGGGTTCGCTGCTCGAGCTGCCAACGCGCAAAGGGGAACGGATCACCGTTGTCGCCGCGAATCACGTGCCGGCGGATTTCCGGCGCGCGGTGCCTTAGTTCAGCGGCGCATGATGGCGAATCGACTGGACTACGTCTTCGATGGCGGTGACGATGACTTCGGGGTCATCGACAAGGACCATATGGGTGCTGTGTTCAGCGATCCTGTGCTTCGAGTCGCGAGAGAGGTGCAGCAAGCGCGTTTGTAACTGCTGGTAGGCGGGGGAATCGTTGTTGGTGCTGATCACAAGCAGCGGTTTTGCGCCGAGTGGATCAGGCTTCTCAGCCTTTTCGACTGCCGTTGTGCATTCCGCCAGAGTTTCGCCGTTCGGGCGGAGAGGATTTCCCGACATCGCCCAGGCATGCAGATCCTGATCGTGCTTCGGCAGCCGCTGGAAGTTGCGATCGTCTTCGATGTCTAATTTGATCGGAGTCCGGGAGATGAGGGATGGGGGAGTATCGACATCCTCAACTGAGAAAACTCCGTCTGCCGGCGGCGTATGGACGGAGGCCTGGTGCGTTTGGGGAGCAGCGGCGGGCTCGCTGAAGGCGTGATCGACGATCACCACGCCCTCAACCTCTTCGGGATAACGGGACGCGTAGAGGCGCGCGTAGAGACCGCCGATGGAGTAGCCGACGAGGATGATTGGGCCTGAGACCGAAGCGCGCTGCAGAACCTCGTGCAGCTCGGTCACGCGATCCACGCATGCCGGCGTTCGCTGCGCCGGGAACGGATCGCTCCACGCTGTGCCGGATGGATCGTATGTGCAGATGCGGGTGAGGATAGAGATGTTCGGCTGGATGAGTCCCCAGTCGAACGAAAATCCGCCGCCGGCGACAACAACAGTCGGACTGCCGGAGCCGGTGCAGTAGAGATGGACGCGATATCCACCGGCGTCAACGAGCGCGCCGGGCGGGGCGGGGTTATCGGCTGCGTGGAGAAGACCCGCCAGAAAGAACAGGGGTATGCATCTCAGACAGACCGACCGGCAGTTACGAGCGCTGGACTCCAAGGTGCGATTCAAACCACTTCGCCGCGAGATCGGCGACCTGCTCCAGTGTACCGGGTTCCTCGAAAAGGTGGCTGGCGCCAGGGACGATTTCGAGTTTTTTCTCGCTGGGCAACAGCGCGAGGGCGCTCCGGTTGAGCGTAATGACGACATCGTCATCGCCCCCGACGATGAGCAGCACGGGCGCCTTCACACGCATGAGGGCCTGACCGGCGAGGTCAGGACGGCCGCCGCGGGAAACGACGGCGCCGATCACTTTGGCGCGGGAGGCGGCGGCGACGAGCGCGGCGCCGGCGCCCGTGCTTGCGCCGAAGTAGCCGATCCGCAGATTTTTGGTATCAGGTTGGGACTGCAGCCAGTCGGTCGCGCCAAGCAGGCGTTCCGCGAGGAGTCCGATATCGAAACGAAGCTGGGCCGTGACCTGATCGATGCGTTCTTCTTCCGGGGTCAGCAGATCGATGAGAAGCGTCGCAAGGCCAGCCTGC
>CAZPZE010000266.1:0-5057 GCA_964590625.1 uncultured Solibacteraceae bacterium | reverse complement strand
TCACTACCTACAACGGATCCGGCGAATTCCAGCTCGCGAATGATTCGATCGTGAACTCGGCGACCGTCGCCATCTGGGTAGACCCCAACCAGGCGCCAACCACTCTCGACTGGGCGATTCAGTCTTCCGCCGGCAGCGGCGTTCTCTTCTCCGGCACCGCCGCCACCCTCACCGATGACGGACCTTACGTCGTCCGCAACGGCCTTTATTCCCGTTACTACGCGACCTTCACTATTCCCGACGCCGCTCTCACCGCCGGAGATTACTGGCTGCATCTTTCCAACTGCGTTGGCGGTCCCAGCGGCTGCGGCTGGGGACTCAACTCCTACAGCGGCCCGGACGTTCAGTTCCAGGGACAAAGCAGCGTCGGAATCGGCAAATACGCGTTCTCCATTGACAACGTGGTTTCGAGTGCCCCCGAACCGGCGACGTGGCTGCTGTTCGTCCCCGCGCTCGCCGGGTTTGCTGCGGTCATCCGCCGCCGCGCTTAACCACCTGCGCTTAACACCTGCACCGCGGTTTCCTGGCATGATAGCTTGAGTCGTGCCGCGCCAGCGCATCCTCATCGGCCATCCTTTCGTCCATCCTTCCGGTGGAGGAAACGCCGTCGCCGCATGGGCGATCCAGGCGCTCCAGCGCGACTATCACGTCACCGTCGCCACCCTCGGCCCCATCCCGAAAGAAGCCGTTGACAGATCCTTCGGAACCTCGCTCGCCGCGTGCGATTTCGAGATTCTCATCGCGCCCCCGCGCTACCAGCGAATCCTCCGCGCAAAAGACGCCCTCCGAACCAACGGAGCTCTGCTCGAAGCAAGCCTGACCGCGCGATGGGTGCGCAGCCTCGATCGCGAGCACCGCTTTGATGCGTTGCTCCACACGCAGAATGAGGCCGATCTTGGCCGGCCCGGACTCCAATACATCCACTTTCCGGCTTTTTATCTCCCGCGCCCCGAAATCGAGATGCGTCCCGTGCACCGCATCCCCGGCCTTCTCTGGCTCTACCGCAAGAGCTGTTACCCCAGCCTCGATGCGACGATGTCCGCCATCCGCCGCAATCAGTCGCTCGTGAATTCCGAGTTCGTCGCCGGCGCCACGCGCCGAGTGCTCGGAGGCGACCCCGTCGTTCTCCATCCCCCGGTCCCCGGCGACTTTCCCGAAAAACCGTGGGACGAGCGCCGCAACGGATTTCTCGGTATCGGCAGAATCCACGGCTGCAAACGCTGGGATATGGCCGTGCAAATCGTCGACGCTCTCCGCCACTCCGGCCATGACGTGACCCTCACCATCGCCGGCCACCCCGACGATCCTGCCAAAAAACAGGAGCTCGATGATCTCGCTGCCACGCGCCCCTGGTTCCGTATCCTGACCGATCTTTCCCGCCGCGAGCTGGAAGCCGAAGCCGCCAGCCACCGCTACGGCATTCACGCCATGGAAGCCGAACATTTCGGCATCGCCGTCGCCGAGCTCCAGCGCGCCGGCTGCATCACATTCGTCCACAACTCCGGCGGACCCGTCGAAATCGTGGGCCGCGATCCACGCCAGACTTTCGAGAACGTGGAGGACGCCGCGCACAAGATATCGCGCGTCCTCGCCAGCCCCGAACTCGCCGCGGAACTCCGCGCCCTCACACTCGCGCGCCGCGAGCTTTTTTCCACAGATCGCTTCTGCGAATCTCTCTGCGGCATTGTTGCGCGGTTCATTGAGGATCATCCGTGACCGCGCGCGTGCGCCGTTACCTCCTGATAGCCGCCGCGCTCGCCGCGTTGTTGCTGCGCGTCATTCCGTCATTCCCGATTGTTTTCGCGAACGGACTCGTCCGCTTCCAGGAAAGCGATGGATGGTTCCACGTCTGCACCGTTCACAACCTGCTCGCGCATTTTCCGCTTCGTTCTGCCTGGGATCCCTACGCGCTGTTTCCGGGCGGCGCCGAAGTTCCCACCGCGCCGCTGTGGGACTACGTGCTGGCAACTACCGCCTGGATCGCCGGCCTCGGCCGCCCTTCCGCATCGCTGATCGATTGGGTCTCCGCATGGATGCCCGCAATCCTCGGCGCACTCTTCATATTTCCCGGGTACGCCCTGGCGCGCCGTTACTTCGGAGAAGCAGCCGGTATCTGTGCCGCATTCTGGGCCGCGGCGGCCGCGGGATCCTTCCTCTGGTACACGCATCTCGGCCTTGCCGATCACCACGCGCTCGAGGGTCTTCTCGCTTTCCTCGCGCTCGCATCTCTTTGCGCCGCACTGGACGATGATCGCCTCCTCTACGCCTGGCTCGGCGGCATCGCGCTCGGCCTCTTCCTCGCCACGAGGCCCGCCGGAATTTTCGTCCCCGCGATGCTGGCCATTCTCATCGCGATTGCTCCCTCCGCCGCGCCCGCGATCGCGCGCGCCATTCTCGCGGCCGCCGTTGTATTTCTCCCCGCCTCAGGCACTCTGTGGTCGAACTATACCTGGCTCGCGCTCGCCGCCACCGGCGCCTTTGCCCTGCTGATCATTCTCCTCGGCAAAATCGGCAGGAATCAAGGATGGTCCGCACCTCTGCGGCGCGCCGCGCCTCTTGCCGCGATCGCAATCGCTCTCGCGCTCTCATTCCTCATCCACCCCGCTATCTGGAATTCGCTCTTTTTCGAGATTCGCCGCGTTGCTGGCTATACGAATGTGAGCCAGATCGCCTCCACTGTTCAGGAAATGAAATCCGCTCTTCGCAATGGCGTCTTCACCACGCTCGGCGTGGTCTGGATTCCCGCGATCCCCGGTCTCCTCCTTCTCCTCCTCGGCAAGCCGCTCAGCCGCGGACGTCTTCTCCTTGCCATCTGGAGTCTTGCCATGGCGATCGCCGCCGCGATGCAGGTTCGCATGGCGATCTACTTCGTCCCGCCCGCTGCTGTCCTGGCGGGCGGGGCCTGCGGCGCGTTACTGAAGCACGCGCGAAAACCGGTGTTTCTCGCTGCGATGATCGCCCTGATCTGCACGGTCAATCTTCCCCTCGCAATCCCCCAAATGCTGCACGATAACGCGCCGAACGAAGACTGGCAGCAGGCCCTCAACTGGCTCCGCGACCACACGGAAGATCCGCTCCCCGGGGGCGCCTGGACACGCTATTACTCCCGTGACGATCGTCCAACCGCCCGCTGGGGCGTCGCCGTCTGGTGGGATTTCGGTTACTGGGTCGAAGCCATCGCGCACCGGATTCCGCTATCGAACGGAACCCAGGCTGGCGCCGAAGATATGTCGCGCTTCTTTATCGAGACTTCCCCGGAACTTGCCATCGCCTGGCTGCACGATAAAGGCGCGCGCTACATCATCGTCGATCCGGACGCGCCTCTGTTCGCCGGACAGAACGAGTCCCGCTTCCCCATGCAGGTTCTCATTCGCGGCGGAAACCTCCAGGATTACATGAAACTTCTGCTTCGCCGCACTGACGAAGGCGCAAAGATCACGCCGGTCTATCTCCCCGCTTACTACAGGACCATGGCCGCACGCCTTTACCTCAGCGAAGGAGCGCAAGTCACCGGGTCAGGACCGTGGATCTTCTCCACCGGAACCATCCAGACGCAAAACCGCGTCCCCGTCCCCATCATCGAATCCGCCATGCATTTCAATACGGATATCGAAGCCGCCAGCTATCTGCACAGCCACGCTTCGCAAAATCTGACGATCGGCTGTCTCGACCCCGGAGTCAGTTGCTTCAATCTGGATCCCCTGATCGGAATCCGTCGGGTGTTCACGTCCGATCCCAACCCTGTTTCGAGAGGGCACAGGATCAGAGCCGTGAAAATCTTCGAAGTAACTGCGGATTAGGACCGCGGACTCTGCACCCGTCGCCGCCGCAAAAATACCGCGACGCCGCCCAGCAGCAATCCGCCCGCCAGGCCCCACGTCGCCGGCTCGGGAGCGGGACTTGTCGTGGCGGCGTTCAGCGTCAGCGAAAAGCTGTCCGGCAGAGAGTAAGTCTGATTGAATTCGCCGGGTGAGATTGAGAAGCTGCCGGTGATCAGCATTTCAACCGGACCCGTTACATTATCGGTGGCCCCGACATTGCCAATGAGCCCGGAAGTCTGAAAATTGTAGGTACCCGCGTTCACGACAGCATTGACCTGATGAATGACGTCGAGGTCGTTCGCCGTGTTTTTCACTGAAAGGAAAACGAAGGAATCGCCGCCGGAACCATCAATCGACACGGAATACGACTGGTCGAAAAAGTTGATTGCCTGTGAAAATACGACGTCATCGCTAAAGTGAAACAACCCGGAGTTGCAGCCGTTCGCGTTCAGACACGTCATGCTGAGATCTGTGAGCCTGACGTTATAAGAAGAGACAATGTCGGAGCCTGGCGTACCGCTCGCGATGAATTTTGCGGCGCCTTCCCAGCCACCCTCATTGAGATTGAGCTGCACAAACGAATCCGTCGTACTGGTCGCCCCCGCTATTAACTGCCCGTTATCAAAGTACTGAGCCAGCATCTCCTGACTCACGATCTCATCGTTCGTCATGTCGCTCGCGTGAATCGACGAAACCAATAGCGCGCACAAGGCACCCGCAACAGCTAAACGCATAGAATCCCTCCGGTTTCTACAGTTCCCCTGAGTTTAGGGGTGCCAAAGTGAATTGTCAATGCAACATAAGTATCGGTGTGCAGCCGCCGGTACTAGTGGTACTTCGGAAGCTGGCGGGTCGGAGCTGATGCGGAGATCCAGGGAAAGAGGAGGGTACCGGAATCAGTGAGGAAGTCAGCGGCGGAAGTAACCCGCCGCTGTGTGATCCCATTCTTCCGGCCAGATAGTACTTACCGCCCTGCCGGTTAGTCGCGGCGGATTCTCCCGCAGCCGCCCCAGTAACTTCGCGAGGCCCTCAACGCTGCAAAAAAGCCAGCCTGTTTCACCCTCAGTTACTTGTTCCGGCAGACTGCCGCCATAGTTCAGTGCCAGCACCGGAACCCCCGCTTCCTGCAAATCCACGACTTTCATCGCCAGGTCCAGCCCGGAACTCGAGCGGTGCATGCTGATCCCGATATCCGCCCGCGCCAGCAGTTCGCGATACTCCGGCTCCGCGAGAAAG
>CAZPZE010000265.1:0-27363 GCA_964590625.1 uncultured Solibacteraceae bacterium | reverse complement strand
GCGCTGAGCTTTATCGTCATCCTCAACGTCACGCCCGCCACGCAGCCGCCAACGCTGGCCGTGTCCCCTGGAGCGCTGATCTTCGTGACCAATGCCGGTGCGAATCCCGCAAACCAGAAGAACGTGATCTATACGAATTCGACGACTCCGCAGGTGTGGCAGGGCGCCGCGGTCGTGACTGACGGCGGCGGATGGCTCTCCATCGCGGAAAAAGGCAACACCTCTGCCGCGACTCCCGGGCAATCGACCGTTACGGTTGATGCCAGCAAAATGACGGCGGGACTATACGTCGGGCACGTGAGCTATGCGCTGGGCGATGTTGGCATCCGGACCGTGAACGTCTTCCTGGTGGTGCTTCCGGCGGGCGTTCCGCTCCCGGGCGCGCGCCCCGCCGCTGGTTCCCCCGAACTCACACCGAAAGACGCGTGCTCGCCTTCATCCCTGATCCTGGCGCCGACGGGAATTTCCGGCAACTTCGCCGCACCCGCTGCCTGGCCGACCCCGATTTCGATGACGCTGATCAACGATTGCGGTAAGCCAGTCAGCAGCGGACAAGTGGTGGTGACGTTCAGCAACGGTGATCCGCCGCTCGCGCTCTCGCTCGCCAGCGGCGCTGCCGGCCTTTACACCGGAACGTGGACGCCGCGTAACCCCGCCGGACAAGTCACGATCAACGCGCGCGGTTCCGCCACAGGATTCAGCGCCGTAACAACGCCAGTTATCGGTTCCGTGGTTCCGAACGCCGCGCCGGTGCTCACGCCGAACGGGACGGTACATCCCTACAATCCGATCATCGGCGGCGCGCTCGCGCCTGGAACAATCGTTGCGATCTATGGCTCCAACATGGCGACCGTGGCGACGCAGCCCACCACTACACCGCTGCCCACGAAGGTCAACGGCACCACTGTTCTGATGGGTGGAATTCCGGCGCCGCTGTTCTATGTCAGCGCCAGCCAGATCAATGCGCAGATCCCATTCGAACTCGATCCGTCGAAGCAGTACCAGATCATCGTGAATGCGAACGGCGCCCTGAGCACGCCCCAACCGCTGCAGCTTTCGGCCGCTACTCCTGGACTCGATGCTTTCCCCGATGGAACCATCGTCGCCCTGCATCTCGCGACCGGCGCGCTGGTCTCCGCGGATGATCCGGCCCATCCCGGCGAATTTATCGTCATGTTCCTGCTCGGCATGGGTAATACGGATAATCCCGTCACCACCGGCGATGCGTCACCCACCACGACGCTGAATCAGCCTCGTTCGGTTCCGACGTTAACACTGGCCGGCCAGCCCGTGGCGGTGGCATTTGCCGGACTGACGCCAGGACTCGTCGGACTGTATCAGATCAATCTGCGGGTTCCGGATGTCGATGTGGATGGCAATCTCGTCCTGACCGTCTCGCAGAACGGCGATACCAGCAACAGCACGATACTGCCGGTGAGCCACTAACTACTTCGCGGCGCCGGGCGCTTCGAAGTGCACGAAGCGCGCGATGCCGCGAACGTCGGTTTCCGAAGATGGCGGCGGATCGTACTCGATCCAGACGACGGCGGATTCTTTCTGAGCGCCGCAGTAGAGATCAATCGTATCGGTGTCGCGCCCGCGGATGAAGACTTTCTGCGGGTCTTCCATCAGGAAAGCGACTTTCCCCTGCGGCGTGCTCAGAACAAACCGCGGCTGCTTTTTGGTGCAGTCGAACTCGACGAAAGTCCCGGTGACGGAAGGGTACGATCTGGTGGCAAGGCGCGGCGCTGTAGCCGCCGCAGTGCTCGTTCCATTCGTGTTCTCGTTTCTGCGAAGCACAGGTGGCGCGGAATCAGGCGTGGTGAGGATGGCTTCAGCTGGCGGATTCTTTGCCGCGCGCGATGCTTCGAGATAGCTCATAAAGCGTTTGGCATTCTCCTGGTCCGCCGGTTCCCTGGCCGTATCCACCCAGCGCTGGCCGGATTTTTTGGCGTTCTCGAAATCACCCAGATTGAGCTGCGCGTACGCCGCAGTCCGGAACAGCGTTGGTGCGTCTTTCGGTGTGACTTTCTTAATCGGCGCCAGAGTCACAAGCGCTTCCTGCGACTGCTTCGCCTGAAACTGAAGCTGTGCGATCAGCAGGCGCACGTCGACGCGATCTGTGTCCTGCGCAAGCAGGATCTTCAGAACGCGAAGCGCCTCGGCTGAATCGCGACCCGCGGCCATCCTGCCGTAGTCCCAAAGCATCTGCGGATTCCTTCCGCCCAGATCGACGGCCGCTTTGAATTCCTTCATGCCCTCCGCTGTCTCTGAACCGCGCATATCCAGATAGCCAAGCGCCGAGTGCGGCTCGGGCCGCTGCGGATATTGCGCCGCCAGTTCGGACAAACCTTTGCGGCGTTCCTCCTTCTTCTCCGGCCGATTCAGCAGATCGAGCAGGGCGAGTTTCACATCGAACGCTTCAGCGGGTTCCGTGTGCGCATCGGCGCTCCCATCCAGCTGGACGTTGACGATCGCTCCCGATAATCGGCTGCCGCGGATATAGCCCTGTACTTCCTTGTCGAATGCAGACAGCGGCTTACCGTATAGCTTCTCCACGACTTCCTGCGAACGGGTGCCCTCGCCAAGCGCATCCACCAGCTTTGAAAACCGCGCGCTGTATTCCGGACTCAGCAGCAGCATGTGGACGAAGGCCCAACTCTCGGCATAAAACGCGCCCGCCTTTTTCTTCTCGTTGTACCAGGGGGAGCTCATATCCACCGCGAGAATGGTTGCGAGCGGTATCCAGCTGGTCCGGAGCAACTCCGTGATGCGCCCCGGAGGCACCGATCCGATCAGAATTTTCCCGGCCGTCGGTTTCAGCGTCGAATACGTGTCCGCGATTCCTTCGTTCATCCATGGCGGCAGATTCATGCGGTGATGCTGTGCGACGAGATGCACGTATTCATGTACGGCAACCGGAAATACATTTTCGGAAACGCCGCTGAGCACGATGTAATCGCGTCCGGCAACCTGCGTATAAAATGCCGCGGCCGCTTCGGAAGGGCGGTACGGCATGTATTCCTTTTCAGAACCAAAAACGATGATTCGCACAGGCTCGGAAGGCTGCACGGAATTGCTGCCGCCGGCGAATTTAGCGAAAAAGCTGCGCACTTCCTCGAAGTGATGCAGCACATCCATCGTGCTGCCCTGACCTGCCGTGCTGAAGATTTCGAAGTCGGATGAGGACACATGGATCCACTTCGGCTCCCCGGCAGAGGCTATGCCGGCAAAAAACACGAATCCGCAGAGAAAATACGCCAGTTTCAAGTTAAACCTGCTTGTTGTGAAGACTTCAGACGATATTAGCAGCCGGAGTTTCCGGCGGCAATCGGCCACTAACCCTGGATTTAGCCGATTTTTGCCGGCAACCCGCGGGTTTCAGACGTCTTCGAGTGTCAGCGGACGCGGCACGTGGCCGTCGATATCGGTCAGGCTGTATTCCGCGCCAATAGCGGCGGCAACGAGCGCCTGGCCGCTACGCGAAATCGTGTTCGGGTCATTGGCCAGCGCCGCGATGACACGGCCGATATATTCCGGGCTTTCGCTGTTCGAAAGATCCATCAGCCCCGCATGCGCCGCTTCGAGGACGGCCTCCGTTCTCACCAGGCCGGGATAGAGCGAGATCGCCGCCACGTTGTATTGCCGGAGCTCGTGCGCCATATCCGAAGTCATTTTGTCGGTTGCCGCCTTCGAGATGCCGTAGATGACATTCCCCAGATATTTCTTCGCCGGCCAGAAGCTGATGTTGACGATGAGTCCGGAGCGCTGCTTCACCAACATGCGCGCGGCGCGCGCGGAGCACTCGAATGCGGCCCCCACACCCGCCACCATCATGCCGTGCCACCGGTGCGGCGGCTGGTCCCAGAACGGCAGACTCCAGGTGGACTTGCGGTCTTCCGCCATCTGTTCAGAGCCGCCCCACGCGCAGTTCACCAGCACATCCAGCGTTCCGGCTTCCTCGCGAATCCGGCGAAAAAATTCGTCGTTCTGTTCGGGGTCGGTGTGATCGCAGGGAATGCGGATGACGCCCTCGGGCACGGTCGCCGCCGCAATAGTGCGCCCCGTGGCGAACACGCGGTAGCCCGCAGCGGCCAGACTGACGGCGACTCCCCGGCCTACTCCCCGAGTTGCGCCGGTCACTGCGGCAATTTTCATTTCAGTGAAGCGGAGCCTACGCGGCGGATTCCGCGGCGACAGCCGGCACTTCGGGTGCCGGTTCCGGCTGGGGCTGCGGTTGCGGTGCGCGTTTCATCCACGGCGACAGCTTCTGCTGATAGGCGCGCTTAATGGCGGGCATGGCCTGCTCCGCAGCCTCGATTCCGCGCTGGATCAGCTCGTCCGAGCGATAGTACTCAATCCAGGTGAAGTCGGAAAGCTCGGGGTTGATGAGCACATCGGCCGAGATCGCTTTGAAGTTTCCGAGCTCGTACTGCAGCGTCTGCATCGCGTTCATGATGATGTCGAACATATTGGGCAAACCCGAGCTGTTCTCGATCCACGAAAGCGGATTGAACCACCGTATCACGCGGAAGGTCTTCGAAACAGCGTTTTCCACCCCCTTCTTGAGCGGCGGAACCACGTTTACCGCGATGCAGAGATCCGCGCCCATCATATTGACGATTTCCGCCGGCACGGGATCGGAAACGCCGCCATCGACGAGCACGCGCCCATCTAGCTTGATCGGCGAAAACACCATCGGCACGGAGGCGCTGGCGCGGAATGCATCCACGAGCGGCCCGCTGCCCACCCAGACTCTTTCGCCGCTTTCCACATCGGTTGCCACGGTCCGGCAGGGAAGCGCCAGGTCTTCGAACGTGGTCTTGTCGCCGAGCAGAGGCCGGAAGATTTCCACGAACTTATTCCCGGCGAGCAGGCCCGGCTTGGTCAGCGTGGGGTCAACGGCGAGCAGCGCATTCTGACGCCGCCCGAGGCTATACGCCATGTCGATCATTTCATCGACGCTGAGACCCGCCGCGTAGCCAATGCCGATCAGCGATCCCTGGCTGCATCCGGCGATCAGATCGATCGGGATATTATTCTGTTCCAGAACTTTGAGAACGCCAAGGTGGGCGATACCGAAAGCCGCGCCGCCGCCCAGTGCGATGCCGACCGATGCTCCCAGGATCTTGCGCGCCAGACGCTGCACGGGCAGCGCCGCCGGAGCCTTGCGGTTCGACATCAGGTACTCGGAGGCTTCCATATGGATCATCCCCGCGTCGCGCGGAATCACGAAAGGTTCGCAATGATTGAGCGAGATCGGATAGGAGCCCGAATTGTAGAGGTTGATGACCTCGAATTTGCGCATTCCCCCTTTGCCCGCGGTCTTCTTCTTGTCTGGCGAGACCGGGGTGGGGATGTCAACGATATCGATGAATACGTCTGAGAACAGCGGCACGCTGTCCAGCAGCCCCGTAATGTCGTGATTGAGATCGAAAACGATAATCGGGAACTGACCGCTCAGGTTCGAAATGAGGTTCGAGGCGCGCTCCGCGTAGAACGTAATCGAAAGATTCCGGCGCGCGGGAATGTTCAGGACCGAAATACCGCCGGCATCGGTTTCGAGTATTTCGGCGACGTTATCGTGATAGGTGTCTGAGAGAAGATCTCCCACAACACCTTCCGCCGCGGTAGGGCTCACGTGCACGCTTACGCGAAGCACATCCTGCCCGGTGATCTCGTGCAGATAATCGGCGAGGAAGGTCGCGATCATCGTCTTGCCCTTCAGAGCGGCGCTCGATCCGACCGAAATCGTGAGCGTCGAGCCGCGCATCACCGCGCCGGCGTTCATGTCGGCCAGGCGCTTGCAGAGGATACGGGTGAAGTATTCCAGCGCTTTCGGGCTTTTCAGGAAGAGGCTGTTGAACGCCTGGCGATGCAGCACGAGAAGACGGGCGCGCCTGCCGACCGCCACTGTCGCGGTGCGCTTGCCGCCCTGGAGCAGTGCCATTTCACCGAAAAAATCGCCCCGCTTCAGGACTGCGATAACGTGTCCGGCGCCTTCCCCGACGATGACATCCAGTTCACCGTCCAGGACGACGTAAAACGTCTCGCCTTCTTCACCCTGGCGGCAGATAACGTCGCCCTTTTGGTGGGTTTCCTCAACAAACAGTTCCTGAACGGCGGCAATCTCACTCCGGCCGAGAAAGCTGAAAATCGGTATCGTCGACAGGAGATCGTGCCAATCGGCCATGAATCACTCTATTCCGGGAATCCCAGAAGCACATTGTAGCTGACAGCGACGAGGCTCATCAATAACACCAAAGTGGGCAAACCGCTAACTGCCTTGCATTTATTTCAATACGACAATCGTAGCACTTTCCGGGCGGGCGGACTACTTCATTTCGCTCGGCTTGTACTCTCCCCCGTGCAGCAGCACGTTCAGCACTTCCTTCGAACGCATGTCCCAGTTCTGCTCCTTCTGAGGCGTCAGATTGTTGTGTTCGGATCCGATCATCGGCAGCGGCTCTTTGGGTACGGTGATCTGATTCAGTTCCGTCCACACGCCCGCGGGTGGCGAAGTGGTGTCGATGAAACCCATCGCCGCCAGCACGGGGGCCCTGATGCGGGCCGCGAAGTTGATTGTGTCGAAGTAGCGCGAGGCTTCCATCACCTCCGGATTGTTCGAGGGCCAGTTCGGATATCCAGCCTTGCGGCCGTGCAGGTCCCCGTTGGAATCCGCTCCGGCCGGGACGCATACCAGCACGGCGTTGATTTTTTCCGGGCGAAGACCCGCGAGCGCAATGCTCTGCTGTCCGCCCATGCTCGTGCCCCTCAGGACGATCGTCCTGCCGTCCCAATCCGGTCGTGTCATCAGATAATCGAGGGCGCGCGAATCCCGCAGGTACATGTTGAGGAAGTACGATGTTTCGCGGCTCGTGTTGCCCACCTGCGCATAGTTCAACGGAATGTCGCCGTAAGGCTCGGAGGGCAGTTTGTCGTGCGAGTCCTCATCCATCACGAGCCACCCTTCGGCCGCCCGCGCCGCCACCGCCTTCGCATTCAGCGCATAGACGCCGGCATATTGCAGGAGAAGCGGCGCCGGGAATTTGCCTTCCCGGGCGGGTTTTGCAATATAGCCCTGCGCGTGCGAGCCGAGCGCATCGAGAACGTAGGTGCTCATCTCCACACCGGGAGTGTCGGTCTCCACCGGCGTCAGGACCGGATGGATCGGAATCTTCGCCTGTTCGGCCAGTTTGCCGTCCCAGAACGAGTCAAAATCGGTCGGGCGGGGCGTTGCGAGCCCGATTTTCAGCGGCGCGACCGCTGCTCCGACTGCGTAGAGCCCGTTGTTGCGGCCGGTGTTTCCGCCAATGTAGCCATTGGGATTGCCGCGTCCACGTCCGGCGGCGGGAGGCGCCGGGGCTTCGGCCGGAGGCGCGGCGTCGGGAACCAGCTTCGCCGTCGGCTCAATCGCGACATAGATCATTTCAGGCTCGTTGCCCCTGATCTCGATGCGGTCGTGTCCGGAGGAGAGATCAAGCTTGCCTTCCGCTAGAACTATGGCGTTGTTTCGTCGAATAGTCCACTTGTAGCTGTAGGTTGGCTGAACCGGCCCGGGCGTGACGGTCCAGCCGACGGTTTCGCCCACATCATAGATGCCGTTTGCGTGATCCGGCACGAAAGTCAGTTGTTGGGGAAGCGGCGGGCGTTGTTGGGCGAACGCGAGAGCGCCGAATAACAAGGCAGCGGACAGAATAGGAATCTGGACTCTCATGAACGACCTCCGCGCAAACGAGACTATTGTAGTGCAACGCCCGAGAGCCAGTATAATGAACATCTTAGGCTCATTTTTGGCATGAACACCCACTGGAAGTCCGAGCGGTAACGTATGCGCCAGCTCTTCAGGGCATTCATCCCGGCAAGCGTCATCGGACTGGCAGTTTCAGAAGCGATTCTGATCTGCCTCTGCTACATAGCGGGTGAGTGGCTGGTAATCCACTTTCTGAACCCCTATATCGACATGACCAGCTACCTTCAGGATGAAGGTGGCATCCTCCAGATTGCGATTGTCGTGGCCTGCCTGATGCTGGGGCTGTATTTCCAGAATCTTTATTCCAACGTGCGCGTGAAGTCCGCCACGTTGCTCCTGCAGCAGGTTTGTTTGCTGGTCGGCCTCGCATTTCTGATTCAGGCGCTGTTCGCCTATGCGCGTCATCCGGAGTGGAGTCTTCCGCGCTGGACCATGATCTTCGGCAGCATCCTCGCAATCATGGTCATTCCCGCCTGGAGGCTATTCTTCAGCCGCGTGATTCTGAAATACATCGGGCTGCAGAGAATTCTGTTCCTCGGGACCTCCGCCGTCAGCCGGGAAATCGCCGCTCACCTGGTCGCCCGCCCCGAAATCGGCATGAGTGTCCTCGGTTATCTCGACGATCACATGGAGCTGGAAGATCTCCCCGGTGGCCGCGTCATTGGAACGATCAAAGATCTTTCCACGATTGCGACTAACGTCCGCCCCGACATGATCGTGGTCGGAATGACCGAGCGCCGCCGCGAATTACCCATGGCCGAAATGCTACATCTGCGCTTTTCCGGCATTCACTTCGAGGAAGCCGCTGTCACGTTCGAGGCGGCCTTCGGGCGTGTCTCGACCCGCGAGATGCGGCCTTCGCGCCTCGTCTATTCGTCGGAGCTTGGGCCGAAGAAGGGCAGCCTCTTCTGGCATTCGCTCTATTCTCTGCCAATCGCCATATTGCTGCTGATCGTGTTCTCTCCGGTCATGCTGATTACGGCGATCATCGTGAAGCTGACGTCGCCCGGCCCCATCTTCCATCGCCAGCAGCGAGTGGGGTTGAACGGCCGCGTCTTCACGGTCTACAAGTTCCGTTCGATGTACGTCGATGCCGAGGCCAGAACCGGTCCTGTCTGGGCAAAGAAAGACGATCCTCGCATCACCGGTCCGGGCAAGTGGATCCGCCGTTTTCGCATCGACGAATTCCCACAGCTCTTCAACGTCCTGCGAGGCGATATGGCGCTCGTCGGCCCGCGGCCGGAGCGTCCGGAATTCGTCAAGTCGCTCAATGAGCATATCCCGTATTACAACTACCGCCACTGCGTGAAGCCCGGCATCACGGGCTGGGCGCAGATCAACTATAAATACGGCGACACGCTGGAAGACGCGATCATGAAGCTCGAGTACGATCTCTACTACATCAAGAATCTGACGGTGTGGCTGGATCTGTACATCATCTTCCACACCCTGAAGGTGATGCTGTTCTCCGAGACCGCGCAGTAAGTCAGAGGCGAAGCCAGCCGCGCGCCCGGTAGTATCCGATCTTGCCGATCTCGGCGAACAGATTCATCGATTCCGGAATGCGCCACACCTGGCTGGACCAGTATTTCAGCAGGTCAGGAAAGGGGCGCGGTTCCACGAGGAGTCCCGCCGCCGTGAAGGCCCGCTGCGCGCGGAAGATGTCGATATCGCTCGTCACCAGCACCCGCGTGCCCGGCCAGGATGCGATCATCTGTTTCGTCGAGAGGGCGCAGTCTCTCACGCTTGAAGAGCGCTCTTCCAGAAAAATCTTCTCCTGGGGGACGCCGAACGCGCCGAGAAACTGCCCCACCGACGCCGCTCCCCGGCCGCAAACGACCACGGCGTGAAAATGCCCCTCGCGCCAGGCCCGGTATCCGTAAAGTCCGCGGGCGAATGTGATCGGTCCCATTGGGCCGTCCTGCGGCTCGTTCGCCGTCAGGACGATGAGAGTATCGCCGTCCGGGTTCATCCACATCTTGCCCACCAGGCGATTCAGCAGCCACGGCACAAACGGGCTGAACTGGATCGTCAGAAGAAACACCGTGAAAACGACGCAGAATCGGGTGAAAGACTTCCGGATGGCTCCGCCCATCAGAATCATCTTCCCAGAACGATGGTTATACTACAGGCTTGTCCGGCATCAGTGGGAAAATCCGGCGCGGTGTAAGTGAACCTGGTGCAGCGTGGGCAGTGATGCGGGGGCGGCTGCGAGGCTGCCTTTTTACGTGGTGGTGCAGGGCCTTTCGGCCGCGCGTCCGCATCGGCCGAAAGCTGTTCCTCGAAGGACGTCTCGACATTCGCGGACCCGGCACGGTGATCATCGGCGACCGCGTGAACGTGGGTATGACCGTCACGCCTTACACCTACTCGCGCGATGCGGTGATTCAGATCGGCGACGGCGTCTTCCTCAATGGAACGCGCTTCGGGTGCAGGCAGCGCGTGGAGATTGGCGCCCGCAGCATTCTCGCGGAATGCCGTGTCTCCGACTATGACTTCCACAGCGTGGACCCGGAGCATCGCAATGATCCTGGCTACATCAAATGCCGTCCGGTCACGATCGGCGAGAACGTCTGGATTACAACCGACTGCACCATCCAGAAAGGCGTCACGATCGGGCGCGATTCCACAATCGCTCCGATGTCCCTCGTCCGGACGAGCATCCCGGAGCGCTGCATCGCAGGCGGAAATCCGGCTGTCGTGTTGAAGACGTTGCCTGGCGCCCAGCCGGAATCCGCCGCAGGCAGCGCCCGTTCGGCCGGTTAACGGACGCCGATCAGCCGGAGTGCCCGGTTCTTCAGAAACTCCTGGTGATGTTCGGCCAGACAGTATTTGTAGGTCAGCGCGAAATAGGGAATCAGCATCAGGATCGAGGCCAGTCCGATCTGCGCCCAGTTGTGACCGGGAAGCCAGAATTTTTTCATCGCATACAGGAGCGCCCCGGTCGCCGCGGCAATCAAAACCGGCTTCAGGAAGATCCCTGCGATATA
Source organism: uncultured Solibacteraceae bacterium (assembly GCA_964590625.1). Lineage (GTDB taxonomy): Bacteria > Acidobacteriota > Terriglobia > Bryobacterales > Bryobacteraceae > BOG-234. Next base: position 16,620 of record CAZPZE010000265.1, on the reverse strand, counting down.
TTCAGCGGCGCTGATTTTCAGCTCCCGGCTGACGAGCACGCCCGCTGCGATCCCGCGGTTGGCGACCAGCGCGCTGCTCGCCAGCAGCGCGCCGCCCCAGAGTCCGAACCGCGGCAAAACATAAAACATGCCGCCCGCCGTGATCAGCGCCTCCGCGAGCAGAAAACGCGAATAGATCTTGTGCCGGCCCATTCCAAAGAGGATGGACACGGAATTGATCTGCCCGCATCCGGCCACGTGGCTGATCACGATCACCGGAAGCAGATAGGCGGCCGCCGCGGCAAAACTCGGCCTCACCCACAGACTGTAAATCTGGTAGCCATAAACCAGCAGAACCGAGGCGATCGGCAGAAAGAGACAAAGGCAATACCGGTTCGCGTAGACCCCTAACTGTGCGACCTCGTTCTGACGCTCTTTTGCCATGAGCTCGGCCGTATTCGGCGTGGTGACCATTCCCACCCGGCCAACGCCATCCAGCGCATAGTCCATGATGCGCATCGGCGTCATGTAATAGACCACCGACTGCGTGGGGAGCAGATAAGCGATGATGGACGGCAATCCCTGGTTCAGCAGGCGGCCTGAAATGATCGTGGTGAAGCTGTGGATGCCGTAAGAAGCCATGCGCCGCAGCATCGGGATGGTGGCGCGGCGAGGGGAGACATGCACATCGGGCGCTACCCGGCGGAAGCTCACATACGTCATTACGTAACTGATAAGCTGCGCGCCCAGCAGTACAAATCCCATCCAGAGCAGTCCGTGGCCGATGTAGAGCACCACAAACACGCCGATGCTGCGTACGATCGTCGTAGTGATCCAGATACGGCCGAGAAGATCGAAGCGCTGGAAGCCCTCCACGCAGGCGCCGAATATGTTGAAGATCATGCCGAGCGAGAAGCTGATGCCGGCGATCAGGATCAGTTGAGGAAATACCGCCCGGTGAATGCGCCAGATCCCCTCCGCATAAGGGGCCACCACGATCGTCAGCAGGATGATGGCGGTCGCCATGATCGTGGTGTATGTGAAGGACGTGCTGATGAGCTCGCTCAGTTGTTCGTGCTGGTCTGTCGCGCGAAACTCGGCCGACATTTTGATGGTGGCGGAACGGAATCCCAGATCGATCAGCCAGTAGTAATCGACGACCGAAAGAACCAGGATCCAGATGCTGACATCCAGATCGCCGAGTTTCCGGATCGTGTAGGGCTGCAGCAGGATCGCCGATACGATTCCCGCGGCCACCCCGAGCCACGTCCAGAGAACGTTGATGAGGTAACGCTGCGTCCGGTTGGCCTTCGGCTCAGAAGACGTAGTGCTGGCAGGTGTCACAGGGCTGGGGCCACCAGAGAATCGCAGGACGCCGCAGGACGTGACTCATGATCCACCAGCCACAACTGGAGAATCAGCAGTACCCAAAGAAAATAGGAATTGTCGCGCCGCCCGCTCTCGTGCTCTGTCAGAACCGCGTCGATTCGCTGCGATGACGTAAACCCGCGGTCGAGGAAGCTCCTCGACGTCAGGCTGTCCCACAACATGGGCCGCAGCGGCCCCCGAAACCATTCGCCCAGCGGAATGCCGAAACCCGCCTTGGGCCGCGTCAGGAGCTCAGGCGGAAGACGGTCACCCAGTGCCTTCAGCAGAATGAGCTTTCCTTTCCCGCCGCTCAGTTTCATGCGGTTCGGAATCCGGTTCGCCGTCTCGGCAAGAACGTGATCGAGCATGGGGCAGCGCACTTCGATCGAATTGGCCATCGACATTCGGTCTACTTTGACAAGGATATCGCCCGCCAGCTTCGCGGTCGCCTCAAAATGCATGGCCTGTGACACGGCGTCATAACGGTCCGGCAGGATCGCATCGCCGAAGATTGCGCGAATGCCGTCGGCGCTCGCGGGAAGCATCCACTCCGGGTCCAGCGTCCGCCGTCGAAGCGAATACGAGCTGAAGCTGATCGATTCAAAATAACGCTCGAGCGGAGTGGCGCGGCTGATGGTATGCAGGAAGTTCTTTCCGCGCGCGGAGTACGGCAGGGAGTCCGCCGCGCTCGAAATCATGGATCGCGCCCAGTGCGGGATCGCATCGTAACGCCGCGACGCGTCGGCTTCGAAGAACGAGGGATAGCCGCCGAAGAATTCGTCGCCGCCGTCCCCGCTCAGAACCACCTTGACGTGCTCGGCGGCAAAGCGCGAAACCAGATAAGTCGGAATTGCCGACGCGTCGGAGAACGGCTCATCGAAAAAGCGGATGAGCTTCGGCACCAGGTCGACTGCATCCGGCCGCACGATCTGCTCATGATGCTCGGTTCCGTATTTCTGCGCCACCATGCGCGCATAGGGCAATTCGTTGAACGCCTGCTCTTCGAAACCCATCGCGAACGTGCGGACCGGCAGTCGCGACTGCCTCGCCATGGAAGCGACCACCAGGCTCGAATCGATGCCCCCGCTCAGAAATGCCCCGAGCGGTACGTCCGCGATCATCCGCATACGCACCGAATCGTCGAACACCTGGCGGATCTCCGCGCAGATGTCTTCTTCCGATTTCGCGGGCTCGCCTTCAAAGGGAGGCGGCGTTTCCCAGTAGCGCCCCGTTTCCACCCTGCCTTCGGAATCCAGCGTCAGCCAGTGTCCCGGCGGCACTTTCTTGATTCCCGCGAACGCGCTCCAGGGATCTGGAACGTAACCGAACTGCAGATAAATCCGGATCGCCTCGGCGTCCATCGTCATCGGAACGCCAGCGGCTCGGAGGCACTTCAGCTCGCTGCCGAAGTACAACCCTTCGCGAATCTTCGTGTAATAGAGCGGCTTCTTGCCGAAGCGATCCCGCACCAGCAGCAACTTCCGCCGGCGTCCATCCCAGATCGCATAAGCGAACATGCCGCGGAGTTTGCGGATGCCGTCGATGCCCTCTTCTTCGTAGAGATGAACCAGCGTTTCGGTATCGCTGTTGGTGGTGAAGCGATGGCCCTTTGCGATCAGCTCGTGGCGAAGTTCCTGGTAATCGTAGATTTCGCCATTGAAAACGACCCAGACCGAGCCGTCTTCGTTCGATATCGGCTGATGTCCGCCCGCAAGATCGATGATGCTCAGACGGCGCATGCCGATGGCGCACTGTCCATCGACGTAAACACCCTCGTCATCGGGGCCGCGGTGACGGATCTGGGCGCACATCTGCCGGACAATTTCCTCCCCGGCCGGCGCGCCGCGCGACACATAACCTGCGATCCCACACATGATGAAACGAAGAGGCCTCGATCCATTATGCCAGCGGAGGGTGAAGAATCACTCTGATCGCGGGGTAATCCGGAGTGACTGGCCCCATGTCATGATGTTTCAGCGTGGCCTTTTCCCTGCGTGACCTTCTTGCCCATCCGCTGACGCGCGGACTTGATCTGGATGATCCGGCGACCACTCACATCCGGCGCGACATCATCGATCAAAAACCCTTCCTCCGGAAAATCTACGACGAATGGTACTCGGCGATCGCCGCCAACCTTCCGTCCCCTCCGGGTGCGGTACTGGAACTCGGATCCGGCGCGGGATTCCTGAACAAATACGTTCCCGGTCTGCTGACTTCCGAAATTTTCTGGTGCCCCGGTATCAGCCTCGTGCTGGATGGCATGAAGCTGCCGTTTCGCGATGGCTCACTTCGGGGCATCACGATGACGAACGTTCTGCATCACGTTCCGAGCGCCCGCGCATTCCTGAAAGAGGCGACCCGCACCCTTCGCCCGGGCGGCCGCATTGTCGCGATCGAGCCGTGGGTCTCGCCCTGGTCGCGGATCATCTACACGAAGCTGCACCACGAGCCATTCGACCCGGAGAGCCCCGACTGGACCTTCAGCGGCGAAGGCCCGCTCTCCGCCGCGAACGGAGCGCTGCCGTGGATGGTTTTTGAGCGCGACCGCGCGAAGTTCGAGGCTGAATTCCCCGAGCTGCGGGTGCATTCCATTCAGCGTCTGATGCCGTTCCGCTATCTGATCTGCGGCGGTATCTCGATGCGCAATCTGATGCCGTCTTTCACATTCCCGCTGTGGCGCGGGATGGAGAGTGTTCTGCCTGCGCGGGCGTGGGCGATGTTTGCTTTGATCGTGATTGAGCGCCGATGATGATGCGTTCGATCGCCATTCCCAGCAGCACGACAAAGAATGGATCAATCGGCAGCCGGTAGCGATTGTTCTCAAAGCACGAAAGCAGATTCACCAGAGCCGTCATGAACGCGATCTGGAAAAGAATGTACGCAAGCAGAATGATGCGTGGATTGCGCCACGCGCGTTCCCGCACCGCGCGCCAGACCTTCCAGACGCCCCATCCAAATAGCAGCGGCAGCCCGACCAGCAGATACGTCCCTGTGTAGAGCGGCAGAAGCCACGTGCCGCCCGAGGCGTCCAGCCGGCGCAGGTCTTTGCGATTGGATGCCTGCCGCCATTGTCCGAAGAAGATAATGTTGAACGCCCGGTCAAACGGCTCAATCTTCGGCCCATTCTGCTGGAAAAACGTAAAATCGCCGGTCGGCAGAAAATATGTGAAGAACGCGCGCACTACCGACCGGACATACGCGATCGGAGCATGCAGAATAATCTCCTCGGCATCGTGAATGTAAATCGGATGCAGCTTCAGGTAAGCGATGTTGTTGTAGTTCATCCGCCCCGTCGAATCGTGCGTCTGATCGAGAACCGGGATGCCGGTCGGCGGCGGCATCGTGATGATGCCCTGGAACTTCGAAAGTTCGTCGAGCGACGAAATGCGGCTGATGGGCGAGACGTAGCCTTCGCGTATCAGCCGTTCGTGTTCTTCATCCGTGAGCTGGTGGATCGTAATGGTTTCCGCGTTGAATCCCAGCCAGGTGCTGCTCGTAAAGCTTCCCACGATGACGGCGTTCTTCGCGTAAAGCACAACCACAAAGCAAAACGCCACCGCCGCGACCGCAAATACCTGGCGCCGGTTGGCGCGGATGAGCCACAGAACGGCGGCGGCAATCAGAATAAACCATCCGAGATGGAACAGCGCCCGAAGATACATCAGCGCTGCCAGAGTGCCGAAGAATGCAATGGCCGGCCAGCGCCCCGGCTGGCGCAGCAGCCACTCCAGCAGCACTGCTGACGCACAGAGCAGCGCCATCATCGGGTATTCGTACATCAGGAAATTCTCGAAGAGCACCACGCCGGGGCTGGCCAGGAAAATCGCGGTCAATGCGGCGGCGATTGCCGGCCGCACTCCGAGAAGACGCATCAGCCGGAACAGTGTGAAGCACAGACTCAGCCCGCACGCGAGATAGATCCCCCAGAGCGCGTTGCCATATGACGAAGGGAACAGCTTCAGCGCCAGGCCGATCAGCAGATTGAATCCGGGAGGCTGCGTATGCAGGTACAGCAGTGTCTCGAACAGGCGTGTCCGCAGCAGCAGCGGATCGGCGATCTGAAAGAAATCGCGCAGCGGTGTGTAGTCGAAGCGCACGCCCGCGGCATAGTAGGCGATGCGGGAAACCGCAAAAACGGAGAGGATCCAGAAATAAGGAGAACGCCAGAAGGGACGTTTCGCGGACTGCATGGACTAACCAGCCACGGCGGCGCGGGTTTCCAGATACCAGCGGAGGGTATCGCGCAGCCCCTGCTCCAGTGGGATCCGTGCCTTCCAGCCGAGGGCGGTCAGGCGCGAGACATCGAGAAGCTTCCGCGGCGTTCCATCCGGTTTCGAGGAGTCCCAGGTCAGCTTGCCTGCAAACCCCGTGAGCCGCTGGATCATCTCGGCCAGTTCGCGGATCGTCACATCCTCACCGGTCCCCACATTGACGGGCTCCGAACCGTTGTAGCGATCCATCAGAAACAGGCATGCATCGGCCAGGTCATCTACGTGGAGAAATTCGCGGCGCGGCGAGCCGCTGCCCCAAACAACCACTTCCGGCGCGCGGTGCTCGGCTGCATCTGTAAACTTGCGAAGCAGCGCCGGCAAAACGTGGGAACTCTGCAGGTCGAAATTGTCACCCGGACCGTAGAGATTCGTCGGCATCAGGCTGATGGCGTTAAATCCGTGCTGCTTCCGGTAAGCCTGGCACATCTTGATGCCGGTGATCTTGGCGATCGCATACCACTCGTTGGTTGGTTCCAGCGGGCCGGTCAGCAGGTACTCTTCGCGAATCGGCTGGGGTGACAGCCTTGGATAGATGCAGGAAGATCCGAGGAAGAGAAGCTTCGTGGCGCCGTGCCGAAAAGCCGAGTCGATCACGTTCGTCTGGATCATCAGATTTTCGTAGAGAAAATCCGCCGGATAGGTATCGTTCGCGAGGATGCCCCCGACTTTCGCCGCCGCCAGAAAAACGTACTCCGGCCGCTCGGAGCTGAAGTACGCATCGACTGCCGCGCGATTCCGCAGATCCACCGAATCCCGGCCGGCCACGATCACGTTGCGGTAACCCGCGCCGTTCAGCGCGCGGACGATCGCCGAGCCCACCAGCCCGCGGTGGCCTGCGACGAAGATCCGGCTGCCGCTATCCATGCGTCATGCCTCTTGAAACGCCTTTGTGCCCCGCATCGCGAAGCGTGCGCTCCTGTTTCGCCAGTTCAAGATCGTGATCCACCATGCGGCGAACGAGCTGTTTGAAATTCACCCGCGGCGACCAGCCCAGCTTAGCTCGCGCCTTCGATGAATCACCGAGCAGGAAGTCGACTTCGGTGGGACGAAGATAGCGGACATCCGTTTCCACGAATTTGTGCCAGTCGAGTCCGCAGCACGCGCAGGCTTCATCCAGGAATTCCGCGACCGAGTGCGCTTCGCCCGTCGAGACGACGTAATCGTCGGGCTCCTGCTGTTGCAGCATGAGCCACATCGCTTCCACGTAATCACCGGCAAAACCCCAGTCGCGCTTCGATTCCAGATTGCCGAGGAACAGCTTATCCTGCAGGCCGAGCTTGATACGCCCCAGCGCCCGCGTGATCTTGCGGGTGACGAATGTTTCTCCGCGCCGCTCCGATTCATGATTGAACAGAATCCCGTTCGCGATAAACATTCCGTACGCTTCCCGGTAGTTCACCGCATACCAGTGCGCCGCCACTTTGCTCGCGGCGTAAGGGCTTCTCGGATAAAACGCGGTCTTCTCGCTTTGCGGCGGATTGGCCGCGCCGTACATTTCCGAGGAACCCGCCTGATAGAACTTCACCGTCTGGCCGCTCACCGAAATGTAATCCCGTACGGCCTCCAGCAGACGCAGCGTGCCGAGCCCAACCGCGTCGGCCGTATACTCCGGCTGATCGAAACTGACTCGCACGTGCGACTGCGCCGCCAGATTGTAAACCTCGTCCGGCCGAACTTTCTCGATAGTGCGCCGGAGACCGGTGCCATCGGTGACATCGCCGTAGTGCAGAAACATCGACGTGCCGCGTTCGTGCGGGTCGGAATAGATATCTTCCAGGCGGTCCGTATTGAACGTCGAGGCGCGGCGAATCAGCCCATGAACCTCGTACCCTTTGTCGAGCAGGAGTTCCGCCAGGAACGATCCATCCTGCCCTGTAATCCCCGTAATCAGCGCTCTTTTCATTTCACCCCGTCGCTATACGAATTTAATCTTCCGCATCGCCTTCGCCACCATCCGCAGCAGCAGCATTCCGTGGCTCCAGCGCTGGATATTGGTGTCGCCGTAAACCCGTTCCCGATAGCGTATCGGAAGATCCACAATCTTCAGGTTGTATTTCGCGGCGCCGAAAATCAGGTCGAAATCGCCGAACGGATCGATCTGCCCGAAGTAGCCGCGATTGGCTGCGATCACTTCGTAATGACTGCGGCTCAGCACCTTCGTGCCGCAAAGAGTGTCCTTGATGCTCTGGCTCAGCAGCCAGGTAAACGCCATGCTGAAAAATTTGTTCCCCAGGTGATTGAAGAACCGCATCGCCTTGTCTTCCATCGGATAAACCAGGCGAACACCATTGACGAACTCTGCCTTCCCGCTGCGCCACGCTTCATAAAAACGCGGCAGGTCTTCTGGCGCCACCGTCATGTCGGCATCCAGAATCATCAGAACGCCGCCGGTCGCCTCCGCGAAACCCTTGCGGACCGCGTCGCCTTTCCCCTTCCCCGTCTGACGGAACAATTTGGCGTTCATGTGCGGACGCCGCCCAATTTCTCGTTCGATCGCGCCCCACGTATCGTCCTTCGATCCGCCTTCCACGAAGATGAGCTCGGTACCGGCTCCCATCTGCGGAACGCGGTCAAAAATCTGCGGAATGTTCCCCTCTTCGTTGCGCGCTGCGACCACAACTGTGACGACGGGCTCTTTCTCCACCGGCGTGGGCCGGGGACGCGCCACAATCACATTCGCCAGCGCGAACCAGCGGAACGGCGGGATGCGCACCAGATAGCGATTCGCAAGCCGGTGCAGCAGCGGTGTCTGAAACGGCCAGAGAATCTCCGGCGAAAGACGAATCGCCTCGAATTCCGCCAGATGCATCAGGTTAAGAATGTCATCCGGCGCGAGCCAGTTTTGCTGCAACTGCGGCTTGGCCAGACCCGCGGCCTCCGCCATTCGGCGGGGGACTTCCCATAATCGACTGTAGGCGTTCAGGATGAGCTTGGTACCGGGATGGCTGTGGAGAGCGATCCGCTCCAGCACCTGCTGCACATCCCACACATCATTTAATAGATCCGAGCAGACGATGTAGTCGAATTTCTCCCCGAGGTCAAACTGGTGGACGTCGGCCTCAACGAACTGAATTTCGGGATGGCGCGCCCTCGCCGCTTCCAGTATTGCCGGGCAGAAATCGACACCCACCCCATAGGCCGGCCTTAGCGCCGCCAGAAGATCTCCCCGCCCGCATCCGACTTCGAGCACGCGCATCCCCGGCGGAATCAGAAACGAGTAGATTTCCGCCAGACGACTTTGGTAGTAGCGCCGTGCAGCCTGCCAGCGTTCGAAATTATGGGCGAACTCGGTCCAAAACTGAAGACGCGCCTCTGAGTACGCCAGGAACTTGGCGGTATTTTCGCTCGCCGCGGCCCCTTCGCTGGGTGAAATGTGAGTGACGGAACTCTTCAAGGTCGTAAATTATCAGTATTCCACAGGCTTGGGCCTCCAATCCGCTCTCTTCCGTTAGTATCGGGAACGATTTCCTTCGCAGGATGTGAAGCCGCCGCCCAGGCGGTCGCGGCGCAGAATTCGGCCCCACCCTGGCTTGGCCACGTTTTCCGTTAAGTTTCAGCTCTGCGCAATTTTGTGAGAAAAAGCGCAGCTCAGGGAACTATAACGTTCAGTGTTCGCCACAAAGGATCTTTACGGTCGCGTGATCCGCATGACGGCGGGGGCCCGAGTTCGGCAGCCCCGCTATGGTGTGGAAACCATTGAGTGTCCGGCGGATTCTGCCTGGGGCGAACCGGAGATCGAGAGGCCGGCTTCTGTCTCCACCCCGGATTCCCGGATTATCGAACTCGATGGGCTGCGGGGAATCGCCATACTGCTCGTCCTGCTGACGCACTTCTTCTCTTATTCCATGATGGGGCGGCAGTGGTCCGGCGTGGCGGCCCTGGCTATGAAGGTCACGGAGCCGGGGTGGCTCGGCGTCGACCTCTTCTTCGTACTTTCCGGGTTCCTGATTACCGGAATCCTGCTCAACGCCCGCGGCGATTGCCACTACGCTCGTAATTTTTACATGAGGCGAGCTCTCCGAATCCTGCCGCTATACCTCGCGGTATTGCTACTGATGCTGGTTTCTTATCGTGGATCCGGACCGGCAGTGCTCCTGGGGCTCGCGATGTCCATCAACGTGGCGCCGATTCTGCACATCGCGGTCCCCCTGGGCGGCGCAGCGTTGTGGTCGCTCGCGGTCGAGGAACATTTTTATCTGATCTGGCCGTGGATCGTGCGCGCCGTTCGTCCTGCGACGCTTGGCGCGGTCTGTATTTCGATTTGCCTGCTGGAACCGGCAATCCGCGCCGCATTCCGGTTCCAGGTGGACGACGTCTACTTCTATTCGTGGTTTCGATTCGACGGACTGGCATGGGGCGCCCTGATTGCGGTGCTCGTGCACCTCCGCCGGCTTCGCGGCGAAACCTCGGGGAAAAAGCCCCTGATGATTGGCGCTCTGCTGATCGCCGTTTCACTCGCGGCCATCGCGCTGGGCCTCCCGCACGGAATCCTGCACCGCGCGAATCGCCTCGGCGCCGCGTTTCAGTTCGCACTGGCGGAAATGGCGCTCGCCGGATTCGTCCTCATGGTGGTCACCAATACCGGAAGCCGCGCCGGCGCGATTCTTCGGTTCCCTCTGCTTCTGCTGTTTGGCGATCTCAGCTACTGCCTCTACATCACGCACGAAATGGTGGCCGGTCTGATCGACAAAATCGCTTCGCATTTCGTCGATCTCAACGCGCAGATGAGCCGGTTTTCTTTCATCAGCATTCGAGCGGCATTGGCGATCGCGCTCTGCCTCGGTATCGCTATTCTGTCGCGCAACTTCTTCGAGCGCCCGATCCTGGCATTGAAGCGCTACTTCAAGCCCGCCGACTAATCTCAGCGCCGGACGAGAATCAGCTTCCGGCCGACCTTCGCTTCCACGCGATAGTTTTCCTCGATCCAGCGAACCACGGGCAGGACATAGGTCGGGTCCCAGGAAGGCTCATCCGGCTCCCAGACGAACCGCGGAAACGGACAGTTCATGTTCGCGTCATAGCCCCAATGCGCATCAAATTGTTCTTCCGGGTTGGCGATGATGTAGCGCGGCGGGTCCTTCTCGAGTTGATCGACGTCCCGCATCTGATAGTCGAGTGACATTCGCAATTGCTGGAACTGCACCGTAAACGCGGGACTGTGCAGTCCTGCGGCGAAATTGAAACCGCCTCCGTAGGGCAGATCGAACAGCGCATCACCCGGATTCGTGTGCTCGACGACATACCGATAAATCTGCTCGCTCAGGTGTCCATCGGATAAACGCACCGTTCCCGCACGCGTCTTCAGGCTGTAAAACGGCCGGTTCGAAAGCTGCGTTGGAAAAGCGCCCACGAAACGCAGCACGGCATAACCCCCTAAGACAATCCAGATCGCCACCGTCGCCGAAGAGCCGCGCTGCATGAGAAAGACGCGGTACAACGCTTCGATCAGCAGCGCCGCCACAATGACGAAAAACGGATAACACATCGCCGAGACTTCGGTCACCGGAAACAACGTTGTTCCAAACAGACTGCGAACCGACATCGCGACCGGCACCGAGATCACAAAAAACAAAATCTTCGACGCCAGCGTCATCCGCCTCCACTGCGGGAGCAACGCAATCCAGACGCAGATCGATGCCCACATCGCCGGCAGCAGCGCCGGGCTGGTCCAGATGACCGACTGTGCGAATGCATTCAGCTTGTCCACTGCAGGGTCATCCGACAGAAGCACCGCGCCGCACTGGTACCAGACGTATGCGGCGAAGACGATAAGGCCAACGGCGCCGGCGCCCCACAACAGCGAGATTCTCCGCGCGTATTCCGCGCGCAGAGAGCGCCGGAACGGCCAGATCAGAATCGCTGCAAGGAATGCCGCTTCGCCCGTACACGCGACGGTGCCGAAAAGGCCGAGCCCCGTCGGCCACCACGGGCACGCGAAGGACGCGAGACCGTATCCCCCGATCCCGGCCTTCATCGGCCCGAAGCCGACCAGACTCCCCACCCAGACATAAACAATTGCGGATGGAAGCGCCCCCGCGGCCGCGATTCCGATATACCATCGCCAGCGCCGCGCCGCATCCAGCCCAATCAACAGAACCAGCGCGGCCCAGCCCGCTGCCAGCGCTTCCGGTTTGGTGACGGTGGCGATGAAGAGGCCCGCGGAGATCAGGGCAAAATCCCCGGCCGCGCTCGCGCCGTTCTTCAGCTGACGCACACCGCCGATCATCACCATCAGCAGTCCGGCCGTGGCAATTTCGAGCGACGGTGAATACGTTGCGAACGAAAACAGATTGAATTTCGTGAGCGATGTCGCACAAACCGCCACCGTCGCCGCAATCGTTACAAACCTCGTCGAAGCCGGCAATATGTGGCGCGCCAGCCACCAGCAGAGCAGGACCACGACGAGTGAGATAACATCCATCGCCGCCTGCAGAACCGAAAAGGTAGCTCCGAAAATCTGCGCAATCCAGCCCAGCAGGAAAATCGTCAGCGGCGGATAATTCCAGGAAAAGTCGCGATAGGGCAGCTCCCCGTGCGCGAAGCGGCTGATCTGGAACAGCCACATCGAGGTGTCGTTGTTATAGAGGGACTCGATCTTCACCCATCGCAGGACGATAATGATCCCGCATAAAACCAGAAGAATCGCCAGCCCCCGCCAGTCCTGATCGAAAAAACCCTCACGGCTCGCCTCGCCGCTCCGCGGGGCGTTTGTTGCGGAACCCATCAGTTCTCGGTCGGCACTCGATCCATATGGTCGATGATCAGGGTTTTCACCGGGATCGTCTTAAGCGTCGCCTTCAGGCCGAGCTGTTTCTCGAGCGCGTTGAGCAGTTCGCTCGCGTTCGGCTTTGTCGACGGTATATCGGCCGGCGCAGTGAGTTCGATATCGTAATCGCCTTTGATTCCGGTCTTATCCACCAGCGGGCGATCGAGAATCTGTGTGGCGTTGAGAGCTTCCAGGAATCCTCCAACCGTCAGTCCCGAAGGCGCCCCGCCGAGCTGGCTGCTGATATGCCATTCTCCGTTTGTGGTGCGGGCGCTGTACTTCGGGAAATCCGTAGGTGGCGCCGGATTCGTCGCCTTCTTCAGGATCGCGCCAGTTTCCGCCGGCCGCACCTCGAACGCTTTCAGATCCCGCATCTCCCAATGGGTGACGAGCCCGAAACGGGTCGCGAGCAGTTCCTGAAACATCAGTTGCAGGCGCTCCGGCGTGGTATTCGCGGGAAAGGTGGCCGTGACGTCGTATCCAACGGCGAATCGCTGAGCAGCGACCCAATCCGGCCAGACAACCTCATAATCGGTCACGGTCCAGGCTCTGCGGATCAGATGCTTGATGCTCGCCTTGTGGAGTTCCACGCGGGTGGCGTCGAACTTCGTGTATGGCCGGTCCGCCGATTTGTTGACGCGGATCGATGCAGCGTCGAACTGCGGCAGCGCCGGCTTCGTTTGACCAAATGCGGCCGCGGCCAGCGCAAACCCGAGCGAGACGCGGCGGAATATTCTGAACTTCATCTCTCGCGTCACAGCGTACCAGATGGCGGGCGGCCTGGCGATTCAGACCGGCCGATTCAGTATCGCAGCAAAAGACCTGAGCGCAATGCGCGACCGCCGGCGTTCAGCGAATCTCCAGTTGTTCTCCTCCGAAGCCCTGTTGTGCCCGCAAAACTCCCGAAACCCCCCATCCCGCCGATGGGACTGTCACCATCAGAATCTCGCCGTGCCCGCCGATAGCGCCATTGATGGTCAGTTTCTGGTTCGCGCTCACGCTGTTGTAGGTCAGGGTCGCGAAACATTCGGAATTGACCGTATAAGTCCCTGAGAACGTCTCCGGCAGGATCCTGCCGTTGTAGTTCGTGAAAACCGACGCGGTGAACTTTCCGTTGCCATCGGTCACCAACCGCCCCAACTGCCGGTATTGGCCCGCCAGTTCGGGTGCGCGCGCAAAGAATCCGGTTCCGGAGACAGTGCCTGTCAGATCGATCTGATATGCCCCTTTGAAATCGCTGAGGCCACAGAAATTGAGGTCCTGTTTGATGTGCTGGCCAATAATTTCCGTGCCCGTGGGGACCGTCAGCATAAGCACCATCTCCCGGCCGCCTTTGCTCAGCATGCCCTCGAACTCCGAGGGGTACGGGATCGGCACCGGAAGCGTGAGATCGAAATGAATCGTGCAATCGGGCCGGACCTTGTACGTCGCTCCTGGCGTATAGCCGTTGGTCGGAATGCCGTTGTAGATGGCCAGCGTTTCGATGGGGACTTTGCCTTTTCCATCGGGATTGAATCGGCCGGATTGAGAGATTGTCCCCAACAGCAGCGCTCCTTCGGGCGGAAGTACCAGCAAACTTCCAACGGAGGAGAACGCGTAGTGACCGCTATAGTCGGCGTCTGTACAGGTCACAGCTGCGGAGAGCCCCGGCTGCATCCCCGGCGCCGCCAGAACAACCAGCGCGAACAGGAGACCGGAAGCCCCGGCTATCTTCATTGACCGTGATTCACGAGAGCGTGCCATTTCTGTCTGGATCTCCTTCACTACTGCTGCAGAGCCTTTAAAGTGCCCGATACTGTCCACCCCGAGGTCGTCACCATGATCATCGCGTCATAACCGGGGCCCACCAGAGCGCCGGAAAGCGAGATGTCGACGGGCGAAGATCCGCCGGTGCCATAGCTGTAGTTCAGGCTGACATTGCAGCTGGAGTCCACTGAGTAGGTCCCACTGAAAGTCTCTGTCACCGGTTGCCCCGAGTAGTTGGCGAGCGTATTGACGCTGAAGTGGCCCGCCCCATCGGCATTCAGGACGCCCGCCCTGCGAAAAGGTCCGGCCGGATTTGGACCCACGGCGGGGCTGGCTCCTTCGAGGTCGATTACGTAAGCGCCGGTCAAATCCGATTTGGTGCAGGAGTTGATGTATTGCTTGATATGAGTGCTGATGATGGTCGAGCCGGCGGGCTTCGTAATCATGGCGGACATCTGGCCGTTATTCTGGCTCAACACCGCCTCGAGGGTTGCGGGCAGGTTCAGTGGCGGCGGAAGTGTCAGGGTGAACTCGAGAGTGCAGTCGGAGTTGACTGTGTATGTTGCCGTGGTATCGAAGGGTTGAATCTGGCCGTTGTAGCTGGCCATGGATTGAATCTTCGCGGTGCCCGCGCCGTCGCTGGTGAATGTGCCCGCCTGCGCGAAGCGGCCCTGCAACGACGCCAGAGAGGAGGGCAACTGGATGAAGTATCCCGATGCGTAAAAACCGTAGGTCCCTTTGTAGTCGGACGCAGAGCAGGAAACAGCGGCTTCCGCGCGCCGGCCCGAACTCAGGACGAACAATCCCGCCATAATCAGAAGCGAGACCATCGTTCTCGCGCGAAAACTTCGCACCTTCCAGCAGGAGCGCATAAGCGAAGAGTATAAAGGTGGCCGGCTCCGATCGTCAATCAGATTCGCCACTGGCGTGGGGCTTTCATGACGATTGGACTTTTCCGCTATACACTGTGGCATAGTAAAAACGCGGAGCGCACCCCAGATGCCTCAGGATACAAGTGAAATGCAGACGGCTTTCGTTGCAGGTGGCACTGGCGGTCTCGGCTCCGGCGTAACCGAGGCGCTGGTTCGCCGGAACATGCGGGTCCTGACGCTCTCTCGCAGTGGACCGAGAAGCGGCGGCATCCCTGCAGGCGAAGGCACTCAACACATGGTGGGCGACGTCGCCGATGAAGCCACGGCGGCACGCCTTCTTGACGAAATCCGGCCAGACCTCATTGTGCTGTGCGCAGGTGTTCAGCCGCTCCTGCGTCCTATCCAGCGCCATACGTGGGAAACTTTTTCGGAGGCGTGGGAAGTCGATACCAAATCCACGTTTGTCTGGCTCCGCAATGCGTTGCTGCTTCCTGCCAAACCGGGGACGCATATCGTCGTCGTTTCGAGCGCCGCCGGTCTGCAGGGATCTCCGCTGAGTGGCGGCTACGCTGGCGCCAAACGGACACAGTGGTTCATCGCGAAGTACGCAGCTCTCGAAGCGGATCGCCTCAAGCTGGGCATTCGCATCCACTGCCTGCTGCCGGTGCTGACGCCCGCGGGCATCGGACAGGCGGCCATGAAGGCCTACGCCTCCCGCGCCGGAGTGAGCGTCGAGGAATTCGCCAAACGCTTCAGCCCGCCTTTAACGCCGGCCCTGATGGGTCAGGCGGTAGTGGATCTGCATCACGATCCCGCCAAATGGAATCAGCTGGCCTATCAACTGGATGGAAAAGGCCTCACTCCCCTGACCTGATTTCGCCCGCCGCAAAAGATACGGCGCCTCCACCCGAAAGCGGAAGCGCCGTCTTCAATCAGCCTGCAGAGTCACGGTCTTTTCGAGCAGCGAGTTCAGGCCGCCGACCACGGTGATCTTATCCACCTTGACGGCAATCTTCTCCAGCGTCTCGAGCTCCTTCAGACGAACCATCAGCGGGTTCTCTTCCAGCAGCTTCGCCGTGTTGAGCAGCGAACGCGTCGCCGCCGTCTCTTCGCGCCGGCGAATCAGGTTCGCCTGCGCCTGCTTCTCGGCCGTCACGACTTCATTCAGGATGTCCCGAATGTCGCCGGGAAGGATGATGTCGCGGATCGCGATCGTGCGCACGAGGATACCGAAAGGCTCCACTTCCGCGCGCACGCCGGCCAGCACAACCTCGTCGATATCGGCCTTTTCGGCCAATACCTCTTCGAGCGTGCGCTTACCCAGCGTCTGACGCACCGCAATCTGCAGCGTGCGGTACAGCAACTCGCTCGCATCCTTCACGAGCGCGCGCGAAGCCGCGGCGTTGGTGATCTCGAAAACCGTCGAGATATTGACGCGCAGAGTGACCTTGTCTTTCGTCAGGATTTCCTGACCAGGGACTTCGACCGTCTGACGCCGGATCTCCACGATTTCGATACGAGGCGTACCCAGCGCACTCCAGAAGCCGTACGTACCGGCTCCCAGTTCGCGCACGAAGCGCCCGTCGATGTAAACGAGACCGCGCTTACCTTCGTCCAC